>NZ_JADEWP010000087.1:0-9864 GCF_015207535.1 Cyanobium sp. LEGE 06143
CTGATCGACTGCAAGAGTCAGATCGAGTCGATGCTGCTGGCCCTTGGGCGCATCGAGAACAGCGCCCACATCCGTGACCAGCTGCGGTCGGTGCACAATCAGCTGGAGGGGCTGCACGGCCTCTATCGGCGCAGCAACAGCTAGCTGGCCGTTAGCCGAAAGCGCTATTCAGGTCAGACGGGTGCTCGATGTCATGGCAGAGGCTGTAGGCACAGGCCAGGGTGGCCACACGCTTCAGGCCGCCTGGCAGGTCCCGGTGGCACACCAGGTAGCCCCTGGCCAGATCGCGAAAGATCTGGCAATCGGGGCTGGCCTCGGCCACATAGGTGAGGGAGCCCTGGGTGATCCCAGCCCCGCCGGCCGCGATCGCCTGCTTCAGGGGTGACAGCACGGTTGCAGCCACATCCGCCTGGCCAGCGGGGCTGCCCTCGGCGTGGGACTTGGAAGGGAAACCGTTGGCCATGGCACCTGCCTCAAGACCAGACCCCTCAGCTCTAACGCCCCGGGATTGCCACCTGCTGTGTGCGAACCCTAACTACACAGAACGTATTGAGAACGGCCGGCGGCGGCGGCGGTGCAGCTGTCAGGCCGGGGTCGCCGTTGCTGCAGGCTCACCCGCAACCGCCCCCAGGGCCTCGCCCGGAAGGGCGCTGAGCTGCTGGATCAGAGCCTGGCCGGAGCAGGCCCGCTTGCCCTCCAGCTGACCCTCGCGCACCAGCACGGGGCAGCCCCCACTGGCCACCACCAGCCCCAGGCCGGGCTCGACGGCCAGCACGGTGCCGGGCTGCGGCGAGGGCGTGGCTGGTGGGTCAGCAGCGGCTGGCCATCGGCCACAGAGGGCGGCCGCCTCGCCACTCAGCTGTCCCGCCAGGCGCTGCACCAGGGGTTCGGTGGCGAGCAGCTTCAGTCTTTGGCCCCGCCAGCAGGTGTGGGCGCCGGGGTAGAGGCCCATGACACGGCGGTGGATCGCCAGGGCCGAGTCGCTCCAGGCGATGCGGTAGTCGTCCTTGGTCAACAGGCGGGCGTAGGTCATGCCCTCCGGGCTCTGGGGGCGCAAGCCCAGCCGCCGCCAGCGCTCAACTTCAGGGCCCTCGCCGGCGGCGGCAATGCGGGGCAGCGCCTCCAGCAGCAGCTCGGCGGTGAGCCGGGAGAGCCTCTCGCCCAGCTGCCTGGCATTCTCCAGCAGGCCGATGGGCAGGCGCTGCTCCAGCAGCACCGGGCCCGTGTCGAGGCCGGCCTCCATCGCCATGATGCCCACCCCGGTTTCGGCATCGCCCTCCAGCAGGCTCCACTGAATCGGCCCTGCACCGCGCCAGCGGGGCAGGAGTGAGCCATGGCCGTTCCAGCAGCCCAGAGGGGGCTGGGCGAGCACTTCCGGCGGCAGGATCTGGCCGAAGGCCACCACCACCGAGAGGTCCGCAGCCAGGGCCGCCAGCTGGGCCTGGGTCTCGGGGTCGCGGCGAATCCGCTGCGGCGTGATCACCGGCAGCTCCAGCTCCAGGGCCCTTTGCTTCACGGGTGAGGGCAGCAGCTGCTGGCCGCGACCGCGGCGTCGATCGGGCTGGCTCACCACCCCCACCACGCTGTGGCCGGCCGCCACCAGGGCCTCAAGGCTGGGCACGGCGTAGGCGGGTGTGCCCCAGAACAGCAGTCGCATCGCGATGGGGGCCGGGGGTCAGGCTTCGCCAGTCACCGAGAGGCCGTCCACCCACACCAGGGGACAGAGGCCATCAGGGGTCAGCTTGGCTTCGCCTTCGAATCCCACCACCGCCTGCAGCAGCTCGCGGATGTCTCCCGCCACGGTGGCCGCCTCGACCGAGCGCCGCTCGCCGCCCTGGAGCAGCCAGCCGTCGAAGGGCAGGGAGAAGGAACCCTGGCTGGCCTTGACGCCGGCGTGAAGAGCGGAGAGCGAATCGATCCACACCAGCGGTTTGTCGGCCGCCAGGCGATCCAGCCCCTGGGCGCCGCCGCCGCTGCCTGGAGTGGCGCCGATTTCGAACCAGTCGGGCCCCACCGACACCTTGGCGCCCATGCCGGCGTGGCCGGTGGGTTGAGCGCCGAAGGCCCGGGCGGTGGCTTCCGAGTGCAGGAAGTTCTGCAGCACCCCGCCCTCCACCAGGGCCAGCCGCCGGGTCGGGGTGCCCTCGCCATCGAAGGCGGCGGCGCCGATGTTGCCGGGGTGGAGGCCGTTGTCGTGGATCGAGAGGAAGGGCACGGCCAGGGTCTGGCCGAGGGAGTCGCGGTTGCTGAGGCTGACGCCATCCAGCACGGCGCGGGCGTTGAACAGGCTGCTGAAGGCGCCGATCAGATCCAGAAAGGCCTCAGGACTGAACACGCAGGTGTAGCGCCCCGTGGCGATCGGCCCGTAGTCCAGGTGGCTGATGGTGCGCTCGGCGGCCTCCTGCACACAGCCGTCGATGTCCAGCGTGCCGGCGCCATAGGCCAGGCGCATGGCGCCGGCACTGCGGGGTTTGCGGCCCGCTTCCTCGGCGCGGGCATAGAGGTAGAGGCTGGCGGTGGTGAGCTGCTGCTGGCGGCAGGCGCCATCGCTGTTGAGGTAGAGGCGCTSACTGCTGCGCTGGGCCAGGCCGTTGTMGGGGMCGGTGGCAATGGCGGGATGCCGCTCCAGCAGTTGGTGCTCGGCCTGCTTGAGCGTGCCGAGCAGCTCAAGGATCGGCTTGGGAGCGTGCCTGGGCTGCTCCAGCGTGGCCAGCGGGGCAGTGGCCAGGGGAGAGAAGGCGGGTGTGTCGGCGGCGTTGCCGAAGGCGCTGGCCGCCTGGGCGCCGGCCAGCGCCTTGTCGAGGCCACCATCGGAGAGGTCGGAGGTGCTGGTGACTCCCACCAGGCCATCGCCGTTCCAGACGCGGATGGTGATGGCGCTGCGCTGGGCACCCTTCATCTGCTTGGCCTCGCCCCGGTCCACCTGCACCGAGGTGTCGGTGCTGCAGGAGGCCCCCAGATCCCACTGGCTGATGCCGTGGCGCTGGGCCAGTTCGGCGAGACGCTGCTGCAGCGTCGTGGCGTTCAGGGTGGCCATGGTCAGCGACCCCCCACGGTGATCGAGTCGACCTTGATGTGGGGCTGGCCCACCGTGACGAAGATGCTGCCGCTCMCCGAGCCGCAGAAGCCGGCGGCCAGGTCGAGGTCGTTGGCGCACATCGAGATGCGGGGCATCACCTCCTTGGCCTCGCCGATCAGGGTGGCTCCCTTGACCGGGCGGGTCAGGGCGCCGGCCTCAATCAGATAGCCCTCCTCCACCGCGAAGTTGAACTGGCCCGTGGGGCCGACGCTGCCGCCCCCCATCGACTTGCAGTAGAGGCCCTTGTCGACGGAACCGATCAGCTCCTCGGGGCTGTGGGGGCCCGGGGCGATGTAGGTGTTGCGCATGCGGCTGGCGGCCGCAAAGCTGTGGCTCTGGCGACGGCCGCTGCCGGTGCGCTGGTGGCCGGTGCGCATCTCGCCGGCCCGGTCGCTGATGAAGCGCTGCAGCACGCCGTTCTCGATCAGCACCGTGCGCTGGGCCTCCATGCCCTCGTCGTCGATGCAGAGCGAGCCGAAGGCGCCGTCGCTGAGGCCCTCATCGATGGCCGTCACGGCGCTGTGGGCGATGGGCTCGCCGATGCTCTTGGCGAAGGGGGTGGTGCCGCGCTCCACCTGGGTGGTTTCCAGCAGGTGGCCGCAGGCCTCGTGGAAGATCACGCCGCCGAAGCGGTTGGCCAGCACGGCGGGCATCTGGCCCGCCTGCACATAGTCGGCGTAGAGCATGGTGGCGGCGCTGTTGCACACGTCCACGGCGCTGGCCTCGACGTCCCAGTGGCGCAGGTCGTCCGGCCGGCCTGAGGTGCCGTAGCGGCGGCCGAGGCCGGCGCGATGGTCGCCGTCGGCGGCGAGAACGTTCAGGCCCACGGACTGGTGCAGCCGGATGTCGCGGGCAAAGGTGCCGTCGCTAGCGGCCACGAGGATCTCCTGCCAGTCGCGGGCGTACTGGCTGCGGCGGGCCTGCAGGTGGCGTCCGTGCTGCTCCAGCCTGGCGGTGGCCTGCAGCAGTTTGTCGCTGCTCTCCTGCAGAACGGGGCAGCGCTGCAGCCAGTCGCGTTTGGTCTGGGCGAAATCTCTCAAGGCCGGCAGGCCGGCGAAGGCGCTCCGCAGGGCGCCGCTGTTCTGGGCAGGAGCTTCCAGGCCGAGCATGCCCAGTGCCTGCTCCAGGGCCTGCAGCAGCCCCCACTCGGAGAGGTCGTTGGTGCTCACGAAGCCATCGCGCAGATCGCGGAACACCCTCAGGCCCGCCCCCATGCCGAAGGATGGACTCACACTGGTGATCGTGTCCTGTTCGGCCAGCAGGCCCAGGTGGTCGGTGCGCTCCAGGAACACCTCCACCAGGTCCGCTCCGGCGGCCCGACCCGTGGCGAGCAGCAACTCCAGCCGTGCTTGCCAACTCTGGTCGAACAGCTCAAGGGTCGGCGCTGCGGCGGAGAGAACCACGGGGAACGTTCGGGTGGGCGTGGAACACGGTTGTAGCAAAAACCCCTGGGCCGCAGGGCCTGGACCAGGGGTAGGCCGTGCTCAGCGCACCGCCGGCTGGAAGGCTTCGCTGCGGATGGGTTTCATCAGGAACAGCTTGGCCATCTCGGCGCCGTTGGCGATCCAGTAGGGCAGCTTGCGCAGGGCCTTGAGGGGCGCCGGAGCAGTGCTCTGGTCGGCCTTGGTGAGGGCGGCGTTGTTGTCAACAAGACGCTCCAGCCGCACCCAGAAGCGGGGATTGCGCACGTCGAGCACCACCGGGAACACCCGGGCGGAGGTCTCGTTGGTCTTGTCGATCACGTACTTGTCGTAGGCGCGGGCATCGAGCCCCAGGGCTTCGTAGAACTCCTTGCGGGCCACATCGCGCACATACATGGTGGCGAACACCGCCAGCAGGAAGAAGCGGCACCAGAGCCTTGCCTGCAGACCACGCACGGTGTCAGGCTGGGCCTTCATCAGGGCATCAAAGAAATCGCCGTGGCGGTTTTCGTCCTGGCACCAGTTTTCGAAGAAGTTGAAGATCGGGAAGATCTTGCTTTCAGGGTTTTCCTGCAGGTGGCGGTAAATGGCGATGTAGCGCCAGTAGCCGATCTTCTCGCTGAGGTAGGTGGCATAGAAGATGAATTTCGGCTTGAAGAAGGTGTAGGCCTTGTTGGCCGTGAGGAAGCCGAGGTCGAGCTGGAGGCCGAAGTCGCTCATGGCCTTGTTGAGGAAGCCGGCATGGCGGGCTTCATCGCGGGCCATGTGGGCAAAGCACTCCGCCAGCAGGGGATTCTTCTGCTTGATGCGGCGGCTCAGTTCCTTGTAGAGCAGAAAGCCGGAAAACTCCGAGGTGCAGCTCTGCTCCAGGAACTCCACGAACACCTTGCGGGTTTCGGGGTCGAGCTTGTCTGCCGCGCCATCGAACTCGGCATTGCGCACGAAGTGGTGCCGGTTGTAGTCCTTGCGGAACTCCTCGCAGATGGCCTCGAGTTCCACTTCGTTCGGCCGCAGATCCATGGCCGCCATGGCCTCGAAGTCTGTGGTGTAGAAGCGGGGCGTGAGGATCGTGTCCTTGGCGGGATCCTTGATGGCCGGGCCATCCGGGGTGCCGATGGCGGCGCCTGGCGTGGCGCTCGGGTCGGCTACGGCGGTGGGAGGCACCATTCGATGGGCGGCACAGGGCGTGGCGGCATCGTAGGCGGCCTCGGCCAGGGTGCGGTGGGGATGTAACGCCGATCGGTCAGGTCAGCCGGAAGGCTGAATCGACACCACCGTTCGGCTCGCTCAGTTGGGCCCGAGCCACTTCTGACCGTTGAGGCGCGACACCACGCGCGACACCAGCAGGGGCAGGGTGACTTTCTTCTCGTCGATCAGAAACGACTCCACCTGGGAGGGTTCGGCGCCGGACTCGGCCACGATCACGGTCTTCGCCGCGGTGAGGCTCTCACTGGTGAAGCAGAGCCAGAAGCGGCGCTGGCCAGGAAGCGTGCCCACCACCATGGAGCAGTCCATGCCGACCACCGGCATCGGCCCCTGCTGGAAGGAGAGCTGGGGTGCCGGCCCCCCGTAGGCCTGGATCTCCTTCTCCAGGGCCGGGATCAAGAGGTTCGGCACGAACGAGCCGAAGGGCTGGTCTTCGGGAGCGGGGGGCTTGGCGGCTGCCTTGGCGGCCGGTTTGGGCTTTGCCGGGGCTGCTTCGGCAGCCGCAGCGCTGCTTGGCTTGGGATTGCTGGCGTCACTCACCGACTCAGGCACCGACTCACGCCTCAACGAGGAATGAACGAACTGTAGGGCGAGTTCAGCGGCATCAAGGCGCTCAGGTCGCCTCGCCGATCACCACTCGTTCTGGAGCGGGCTGCCCCAGTCATCCCCAGACGCCGCAGCCGGCTGGCTGGCCCTGGGGGCCGCCTGCGCCGTGTGTTGCGCTGCTGCGTGGGCTGCGTGGGAGGCCGCGGTTTTGGCCCTGGCAGGGGCTGCGGCGGTGGCCCGGCGAATCACCCGGAAGGGCACGGCCACGGTGGGCACGGCCTCACCGGCTGCCCGGGTCGGGCCCGCCACTGGGGTGTCGAGAGGCGGCTGTGGGGCAGGAGCGGGGGTGCTCCAGGGCTCCGGCCGGCCGGCGTCATCCCCTGCGTCGGGCTCAGGCCAGGGGCGCCCGCGGCTGCCGTTCTCCCGTTCCAGAGGCTGCCGCACCTGCCGCTGCAGGGGTCGCTGCTGGCCGGCGGCCAGGGCCAGGCCGGTGCCGAGGGCACTGAGGCCGGCTCCGGCCGTGGCCGCCACCATGATCCATACCCCGATCGGCAGGGCCGGCGAGGTCCAGATCAGCAGGCGCAGCGCCACGCCGGGCCTGGGGTTGAAGGCGCCGATCAGCAGGGCTGCCAGCAACGGCGCGAGCAGGGGAAGCAGCAGCAGCTGGCGCAGAAGGGGGGTCAAGGTTCAGACCTGGGTGGGAATCCCTTCGGGCCGTGGCTCCAGCGGCCCCATCCCGCGGACCGGGCCCTGCCATCGCTGCAGGTCACCCAGGTCGTAGCCGAGCACGTCAAACACCCGGATCACCAAGAAATCCACCATGTCCTCAATCGTGCTGGGCTGCTGGTACCAGGCCGGCACGGGTGGGGCGATCCTGGCGCCCGCCTCGGCGAGGGCGGTGAGGTTGCGCAGGTGCACCAGGTTCCAGGGGGTCTCCCGGGGACAGATCACCAGGGGCCGCCCCTCCTTGAGATGCACATCGGCCGCCCGCTCCACCAGATCGAGGGCCACTCCTGAGGCGATCCGCCCCACCGTGCCCATGGAGGCCGGCAGGATCACCATGCCCTTGGTGCGGTAACTGCCGCTGGCGATGCCGGCGGCCTGGTCGTTCCAGCGGTGGCAGCGCAGGCTGCCGCTCCGGCAGCCTGTCTGTTGGCGCCAGAACTGCTCCTGAGCCTCCGGTTCGCTCGGCACCCGCAGGCCGAGCTCCGCCTGCCACACCCCGATGGCGCCGCGGCTGGTGACCATCTCGACCCGTTCACCGGCCTGGAGCAGCAGCTGCAGAGCCCGCTGGGCCAGGGGCTGGGCGGAGGCCCCGGAAACGGCCAGCACGACGGGATCCATCGGTTCAGGCCTCGCTCAGCACGGCGACCGGGGTGAAGGGGTCGATCTCAGGATCCCCGCTCTCGGTGTCAGAGCTGGCTGCTTCGCCGGAATCGGCGCCCTCTGCCATGGGAACGGCGAGATCGATCTGATGGCGCAGGGCATCCACCTTCTGGATCTCCACCTCCACGGCGTCGCCGAGCATGTAGGTGCGGCGGTTCTTGCGCCCCACCAGCCGGTTCTGGCGGGAGCGGTACTCGTACCAGTCGTCCTTGAGCGAACTCACATGCACCAACCCCTCCACCTGGGAGGGCGGCACTTCCACGAAGAAGCCATAGCTCTGCACGCCGCTGATCACCCCGGGCAGCACCTGGCCGACGAGGGGCTCGGCCTGGCGCGCCTGGGCCATGGCCAGCAGATCCGCCTCGAACTCCACCAGAAAACGGCGACGCCCGTTGAGCCGCTGCAGCAGGCCCTGGTCCCTGGTCTGCTGGAAAGGAGCAATGGCGCTGTTGGGCAGCAACGACCAGTCGATCGTGCCGTGACAGGAATCGGCGGCCAGGTCTACGCCGATCTTGTGGCGCACGCTGGGACGGTCCTTGCCTTCGCTGAGGAGCAGGGTCAGCAGCTGCTGGTTCCAGATGTCGACGTAGTGGAGGGTGGGGCAGCACCAGGGGGCCAGGGCCGCCGGCCTGCCATCGCGTTCCTCCTCGGAGAGTCCGGCCACGGCATGCCGACCGGGCTGCTCCGAGAGGCTCACCGGTTTGAGCACGCCTCGAAGCTGCTGCTGCAGGGGACGGCAGCGGTCGGTGGCAGCAAAGGCGGCCGCAAGTTCGGCCCCACTGGCGTGGCCCTCCTCACCGAGTTCGAGGGGGATGTCCAGAGCCAGGGCTGCCCGGGCCACGTCGTTGAGATCGGCGGCCTCGGGAGGCGGGTTCAGGGCATAGATGGCGGGGAGGTTCAAGGCGCTGAGGTGATCGCCAAGGGCCATCTCGGCCATCAGGAAGGCCTCCCGCAGGATCGCCGTGGGGTGATGGGCCGGCAGCTCCACGAACCAGCCCTGCCCGCCGCCTTCCGGTGACGGCACGGCCAGGTCGCCCAGGCTGTCGATCAGGGGCATGGACAGCCTGAGATCGATGGAGCCCTGGGCCAGACGCCGCTGGTGCAGCTGCGTGGTGAGCCCTACCAGAGCCTCCAGCTGGCCCAGCTGCTCCTTGATTGGCTTGAGGGCCGCCGGGGTGGTGCGGGCTTTGGGCTTGCGCTCCGCCAGGGCTTCCAGGGCCTCGGCTCCCACTGTGGCGACGGGCTTCACCAGGCTTCGGCAGAAGCGGTAGTGCTCCAGCACGCCTTCCGGGCTGAGCTCCAGGGCGACCGAGAGCGCCGCCTGGCTCTCGCCCGGCTTCCAGGCCGTGGCCTTGATCAGGCCGGGGCTGAGCAGGGGGAGCCACTGGCGCCCGGTGCAGAGGGCGTCGGCCTGCTCGCGCAGCCAGAGGTCGAGGCTGCCGTTGGCGCTGAGCCGCTCAGCCACGGCGGGGCTGTGGACCCACAGGGTCCAGCCCCCCTCCCGCTCCTCCAGGGCCAGGGCCGCCAGCTCGGGGGCGTTGCGTCCCTGCCAGCCACTGATCAGCAGGCAGGGCTGGCTGGTGAGATCGGTACGCTCCTTGGCGGCAAGACTTTTCAGCGCCGTGCGGGGCGCCGTGGAGCGGTTGTTGAGCCGGTGCTTGGTGAGCAGCAGGTCGAGGTCGGCGGCCTCGCCGCCCCGGATCGGCAGGCGGCGGGCCACGTGGCCCTGGGGAGCGAACTGCGCCACGGGGTAGCGATCAATCGCCACCTCCACCACGGAATTCTGCTCGGGATCGAGATAGCTCGAATCGGCAGCCGGCAGGGTGACGGCGGTGAGCAGGCGGTCGTCGAGGGGCAGGGCCACCAGACGTTCGTTCTGCTCCTCCACCTGGGCCAGCATCGAAGTGGTCTGGCGGGCCAGGATGCAGCGCACTCCCCCCTCCGGGGAGCGGCGCCTGCCGCCCTCGCGGGTCACCTGCACCAGCACCCGGTCGCCGTTCCAGGCGTGGTTGAGCTCGTGGTCACGGATGTAGATGTCCTCGCCGCCGTCCTCCCGCAGAGCAAAACAGAAGCCCTTGCTGGAACAGCGCAGCCGGGCTGGAATCAGCTCGGGGGTGTCGCAGCGCTGCAGCCCCTGCTCGGCCTGCTCCAGCAGTCCCAGCTTCACCAGGGCGTCCACGCCGATCAGCAGCATGGCTTTGTCGCGGGAGTTGCTCAGGCCGAGGG
>NZ_JADEWP010000098.1:0-9254 GCF_015207535.1 Cyanobium sp. LEGE 06143
TGGGACGCCCGGCCCGCGACTTCGCCGACTACGCGAGGGACATCGCCGCGACGGGCGCGTGGAACCCTGAGGCCGTGGCGGCGTGACAGCGCTGTTCGCGCTGCTGCTGGTCGGCACCGGTGCCGCCTTCCTGGCGTAGCTGAGGATCCCGAGCTGCTTGACCACAAGGATGCGGAGGCCGGAGATCAGCAGGATCTGACTCTTCGTGCCACCACCCAGGTGTCGCGGGGAGTGCCCTCGGGCCAGTGGGAGTGATCGATGCTGACGCGTTTGCCGCAGACGTGACACAGACGGCGGCACTGGCCTTCACCACAGCAGAGCACCCCCCTTAAAACGGAACACCGTTTCGGGGAGCTGGTTACTGACCCCCCGCCAGCGCGTCAATGCGCTGGGCGAGCTGCAGGTCGAGGTTCGAGAGGCCGCCGGTGTCATGGGTGGTGAGATCCACCGTGACCCGGTTCCAGACGTTGCTCCACTCGGGGTGGTGACCCATGGACTCCGCCACCAGGGCCACCTGGGCCATGAAGCCGAAGGCGGCCACGAAGTCTGTGAAGCGGAATTCGCGGTGCAGCTTGCCGTTCACCAGGCTCCAGGCCGGCAGGGTGCTGGCGAGATCGGCAGTCTGCTGGGGGGTGAGGGGAATGGCGGCCACGGCTCAGTCACAGAACTGAGGCCATGTTGGCGCAGGCTCAGGCGCTGGGGCCGAACAGGATCGGACGCCGGGTGGGAACGGCGTCTTCGGCATTGCTCGAGTCGATGCGGCAGCTGATGCTTCGCTGGCCCTCCTCGCCGGAGCGCCAGACGTGCATCCCGGTGACGATCGAATCGGCGGGCCTCAGCATCTGGGCACGGTTGCAGGCGTCCACCTCAGAGATGGAGGAGGTGTAGGTCTCGCTGCCCCTCAGCGGTTGGGGGATCGGCTCGGCGACGGCCTCCGGGGCGGTGCTGGGCTCAGCCTCGGCCGGCTGGGCCCTGAGGGGAGCGCCGGCCAGGCCCCAGCAGCACAGCACGGACAGCAGGGAAGAGGACAGGAGGGAGCGGATCATGGACCGAAGCGGCGGCAGGCCTGGGTGGGCTTGGGGCAACGTAGGTCCAATGGCCGGCAGGACAACGCCAAACCTGGAACCCAGGCACCTTCAGGCCCCGATCAGATGCAGGCTCAGCCGCCGCCGCTGCCCGGCCCGTCTGTGCTCCCAGAGGTACACGGCCTGCCAGGTGCCGAGCAGCAGGCGTCCCTGCTGGAAGCTGAGGCTGAGGCTCGTGGCGGTGAGGGCCGTGCGGATGTGGGAGGGCATGTCGTCGGGCCCCTCGTCGTTGTGGCGGTAGGGCTGCCAACCGCTCTGGCCGGGCAGAGGGGCCACGCCCGCCTCCGGTGCCAGGGCGGCAAAGGCCGCCGTGAGGTCGTGCAGCACCCGGGGATCGGCGTTCTCATTGATGGTGAGCGAGGCACTCGTGTGCTGGCACACCAGGGTGGCGGTGCCCAGCAGCAGACCGCTGGCGGCGATCTCGCGGTTGAGGCTGCCGGTGAGGTCGGTGAAGCCGGCGCCGGCGGTGTCCACCTCAAGCACCTGCATCGACTGGCTCAGCATCGGGACCCGCAGCGCAATCTCCCTAGCATCGCGCCACTGCCACCAGCCCATTGCGAATCCTCTACGACGGCGGCTGTCCGCTCTGCCTGCGGGAGGTGCGGCTGCTGCGGGCCCGCGACCAGCAGCGCCACGGGGATCAGCCCGTGCTCGCCTTCATCGACATCGACGCCGCCGGCTACGACCCCAGCGCCCACGCGGGCATCACCTACCGCGACGCCATGGGCACCATCCATGGCATCAGTGGCGATGGAGAACTGCTCAGCGGTGTGGAAGTGTTCCGCCGCGCCTACGGCCTGGTGGGCCTCGGTTGGATCTATGCCCCCACCCGCTGGCCCCTGGTGCAGCCCCTGGTGGAGAGCCTCTACCGGCTCTGGGCCCGCTGGCGGCTGCGGCTCACCGGCCGCCCTGGCCTGGAGGAGCTCTGCCGGAACCGCTGTGCGGTCTCGAGCGTTGCGGAGCCGGCCCTCGGCGGCGTCAGAACCACCGCCGCAGCTGAGCCGCCGCCAGCTGCACCTCGCGCATGAACAGCAGCACCGCCACCATCAGGCAGAGCATGGCGGCCACGAACAGGGGCACCACCACCAGCGCCAGGTCGATGGCAGTGACGACACTCACAAACACGATCGCCACCACCAGCGCCACCAGCAGGATCGTCACGGTGCAGAGCTCGATCGCCTTGAGCACCAGGGTCATGCGCCGCTTCTGCAGCTGCAGCTCCTGCTTCGACTGCCTCGCCCTCGAGACAGTGGCATCGCCCATCTGCTCCTGCAGACGGCGGGAGCGATCGACAATGCGGGCCAACCGGTTGGTGAGCACCACCAGCAGACCGCCGATGCCGGCCAGCAGGAACACTGGCGCCACCGAGAGCTGGATGGCCCGTGCCAGGGTCTCGACCGTTGCCGTCTGCGCCGCCGACAGGAGTGGATCAGGTGCCAGCAGCAACGGCATCGCACGGCCACAGTGGGTGCCGTGAAGCTACCGGGCCAGGTGCCATGACCAGCATCAGCTGCCACTACAGCGGCTCCCTGGGCTGCAGCGCGGTGCATGGGCCCTCCGGCGCCACCCTCCACACGGATGCTCCCGCCGACAACCACGGCCAGGGCGGTGCCTTCTCCCCCACCGACCTGATCGCCACCTCCCTGGCCACCTGTCTGCTGACGATCATGGGCCTGGTGGCCGAACGCCATGGCTGGCGCATGGAGGGGGCCTCGGCCCGGGTGGAGAAGACCATGAGCCAGGAGCTGCCGCGCCGGATCGCTGCCCTGGAGGTGTGGCTGGTGCTGCCGGCCTCCCTGGAGGCCGGCGCGCGGGCCACCCTGCAGCGCGCCGCCGAAGGCTGCCCGGTCAAGGCCACCTTGAAGGGCGCCGTGCCGATCACCCTGCACTGGGATACGGCCTGAGCCACCTCACCCCGTCCAGCCGCCATGCTGAGCAGCTCCTCCCCCATCCCCATGAGCGCAACGGGCACGGCCCTGGCCCAGCTGCGGGCCTATCTGCACGAAACCCGCCTGCTCGGATCGATCAGCAGCGCCCTCTATTACGACCAGAACACGGTGATGCCCGCGGCCGGCGCGGCCTGGCGCGGCGAACAGCTGGCCCTGCTCGCCACCGAGCTGCACCGGCGCCAGGTGGCGGCGCCCTACGGCGAGCTGCTGCAGGCCGCCGAGGCTGAAGCCGCAGCCACAACCCCCGAGGCCGGCCAGGCCGCCGTGAGCCGCAACCTGGAGCTGCTGCGCCAGGACCTGGAGCGCCAGMGTTGCCTCGMCCCCSCCCWKGTGGCCGCCCTGGCGAAGGCCCGCTCGCGGGGCTATGCCCTCTGGCAGGAGGCCCGCGCCAAGCAGAACTTCGCCCTCTTCGCCCCGGCCCTGGAGGAGATGATCGGGCTGCGGCGGCATCAGGCAGGCCAGCTGGCCGCCGCCGAAGCAGCCGGCAGCAGCCCCTGGGAGATCCTGGCCCAGCCCTTCGAGCCGGACGTGCGCCAGGCCAGGCTGCAGGAGCTGTTCGTGCCGCTGCGCGAGCAGCTGCCCCGGCTGCTGGAGGCAGTGCGCAGCGCCCCTGGCCTGGCCAGCGAGGCGGTGGACATCCCAGAACCGGTGCAGGACAACCTCTGCGAGGCCCTGCTGCAGAGCTGGGGTTACGACCCCAGGCACTGCCAGCGCTCGCGCTCGCCCCACCCCTTCTCCTGCACCCTCGGCCCCGCCGACTTCCGCATCACCACCCGGGTGGTGCCCGGCCAGCCCCTCTCCGCCTTCCTGGCCACGGCCCATGAGTGGGGCCACTCGCTCTACGAGCAGGGCCTGCCCCGGGGGGATGACCACTACTTTCCCTGGCCCCTGGGGGAGGCCACCTCCATGGGGGTGCATGAATCGCAATCGCTGTTCTGGGAATGCCGCATCGCCAGGGGAGAATCCTTCGCCAGCCGCTGGCAACCGCGCTTCACGGCGGCCCTGGGCCGCGATCCCTGGGGCGGCAGCCGCGGCTTCTGGCGGGCCCTCAACCCCATGCAGCCGGGGATGATCCGGGTGGAGGCCGATGAGCTGAGCTATGGCCTCCATATCGTGCTGCGCTTCGAACTGGAGCTGGCCCTGCTGGAGGGGGACATGCCGGTGGCTGAGCTGCCATCCGCCTGGAACCGTCGCCACCAGGAGCTGCTGGGCCTCACTCCGGCCAACGACGCGGAGGGCTGTCTGCAGGATGTGCACTGGAGCGAGGGACTGTTCGGCTATTTCCCCTCCTATGCCCTTGGCCACCTGATCAGTGCCCAGCTGGCCGAGGCGATGGAGCGCGATCTCGGCGGCCCCGGCGCCATCGAGGATCACGTCGCCCGGGGTGAGGAGGGGGAGCTGCGGCAGTGGCTGGGGCAGAAGGTGTGGCCGCTGGGCCGTCAACTCAACGGCGAGCAGCTGGTGCAGCGGGTGAGCGGCAGGCCGCTGAGTGCCGGGCCCTTCCTGCGTTATCTGGAGCAGAAACTGGAGCGCCTCAGCGGCTGAGCCCCACCGCTGGAGTGGGGTGGCGCGGTGCCCTCCGTAGGATGCGCCACGCCGATCCACCTTGTTTCATGGCGAACATCGACCACGCTCCGAGCCGCACGATGCTCAACCTCCTGCACGTGCTGCCGGCCTTTGCCGATGAAGCCGAACTGCGCCTCAACGCCATCGTGGAGTTGAACTCCATGACCATCAACAAATACGAGCTGATCACCGAAACCGGCCATCTCAAGCTGGATCGCGTCGGCTATTCCTCCCTGGCCTATCCCTTTGCCTACGGCTGCATTCCCCGCACCTGGGATGAGGATGGTGATCCGCTCGACATCGAAATCGTGGGCGTCACCGAACCCCTGGTGCCGGGCTCCCTGGTGGAAGCACGCATCATCGGGGTGATGAAATTCGATGACGGCGGCGAAGTGGACGACAAGGTGATTGCCGTGCTCGCCGATGACAAGCGCATGGATCACATCACCAGCTTCACCCAACTGGGCGACCACTGGCTGAAGGAAACGCAGTACTACTGGGAGCGCTACAAAGACCTCAAGAAACCCGGCACCTGCAAGGTGAATGGCTTCTTCGAGGCAGCCGAGGCCGTGGCGATTGTCAAGGCCTGCGAGGCCCGCTATACCACCAGCATCGATCCCGGTCTGGTGAACTGAGGCCAGCCCGTCCTGCCGAGTTGAAACGCTGCCTGCCTGGCTTCAACCAGCAGCTCTGGCCACCGATTCTGACCATCCGTTCTGATCCCGCCGTCTCACCCGCAGCCTCAATCGATGTCCCACCAGCGCACCCCACGCCCCGTGCTCGCCGTCAGCGCTCTGCGGCCGGGGCTCGCCCTGGGAACGGGGCTTCTGCTTGCCGCCGGGACCCTGCTGCCGAGGACGGCCCTGGCGCTGCCCCCAGTTCCACCGGCTCCCGAGGTCGCTGCAGCGGAGGAAGCACCAACAGAGCAAGCAGCAACGGAGGAGGCACCTGCGGAGGCCGCGATTCAGCGGCAGATCGTGCTGGAACTGGGTCGACGCCAGATCAGCCTCAAGGAGAACGGCACCGTGGTGGGCAGCTGGCCGGTGGCCATCGGCGACCCCAGCACCCCGACCCCGGTCGGCAGCTTCACGGTGCAGAACAAGGTGGTCAACCCCCAGTACCAGAGCACCCGCAGCGGCAAGATCAATGCCACCGTGGGCCCCCAGGCTCCGCTGGGTGACCGCTGGATCGGCTTCAAGCAGAGCGGCCTCAACCAGTACGGCATCCATGGCACGCCCACGGCCTGGGCCTGGACCGTGACCTCGCGCGCCGCCGTGTCCAACGGCTGTGTGCGCATGCTCACACCCCATGTGCGCGAGCTGTTCGAGAAGGTGGAGATCGGCACGCCCGTGATCGTCAAACGCTGAATGGCCAGCCAGAACTGAGCGGCAAGCCGGGCAGCTCAGATCCGGAAGACTTCCTGGAGATGCCTGCGGTTCGGTCAGGAAACCGCGGCTTTCACCTGTAAGTTTTCATCTGCGTTTCCGGTTCGATGGTGCCTGCTTTCCGACCTCACCCCTCCACAGGACGGCAAGCCCCAGGCTCCGAGACCCTCATCTCGAACCGTCCAGCCGCTGATGAGCCCGGCCCCACCGTGGTGGCCGAGCCCAGCACCACCTTGAAATGGTCCAGTGACGGCGAACTCTCCGCCCTCGATCTGCATCGCATCATCGACCGGCTCGCCGATGCCGATCCGGTGGCCAGCAGCCTCACGGTGAGCCAGTTCGGCATGGAGTGCCGCTAGGCCCCAGAGGGGCTCTCAGTTGACCGCGTTCGCCCACCCAACTGGGGCGGCCGCGGGCCACGCCACGAGCAGCGTCAGGCCTCGGGGCGGACGGCGGCAAAGATCTCGGCCAGGATCTCCCCGGCGCCCTGGGCCTTGAGTTTGTGGGCCAGGGCCACTCCGATCGCCTCGGGGTCGTGCTGGGGGCCCTCGGCCTGATCGCGGATGAGCCGCAGGCCATCGAGGCTGGCCACCATGCCGGTGAGCTTGAGGCTGCCGCTGGCCTCGGGACCCGAGAAGCTGGTATTGACGCCGATCGGCACCTGACAGCCACCTTCGAGCTCCCGCAGGAAGGCCCGCTCGGCCAGGCAGCGGCGCGCGGTGGGGGTGTGCTCCAGCACCTTGATCTGATCCAGCACCGCCGTGTCGCCGTGGCGGCATTCGATGCCGAGGGCACCCTGCCCCACGGCGTGCAGCGAAATGGACGGGTCGATCAGCTCGTGAATGCGGCCACCCAGCCCCAGCCGGCCCAGGCCGGCGGCGGCCAGGATCAGACAGTCGAAGCCGCCGGCATCGAGCTTTTCCAGGCGGGTGATCACATTGCCCCGCACATCCTTGAAGGTGAGGTGCGGGAAGTGGTGGCGCAGCTGGGCCAGGCGGCGCAGGGAGCTGGTGCCCACCACGGCGCCTTCCGGCAGGGTGGCGAGGCTCTTGTCCTGGTGCTTCTCGTGCACCACCAGCGCATCGGCGGGGTCCTCCCGCTCGGTGATGCAGCCGAGCATCAACCCCTCGGGCAGGTGGGTGGGCAGATCCTTGAGGCTGTGGACGGCGATGTCGGCCTGGTCAACCAGCATCTGGGCCTCGAGTTCCTTGGTGAACAGGCCCTTGTCGCCGATCTTGGCCAGGGCCACATCGAGGATCTTGTCCCCCTGGGTGGCCATGGCCTCGATCGTGATCGTGAGGTCGTCATGGGCCCTGGCCAGCTCATCGCGCACCCAGTGGGTCTGCACCATGGCGAGCTGGCTGCGGCGGGAGGCAATGCGCAGGGTGGAGCCGGCCATCGAGAACCTTCGGTTGGCAGTCAGCCTGCCGAGTAACAGCCGTCCACCCTAGGCACTGGCCCGCCGTTCTCCCCGGGGAGATGGTCTCAGCCGAAACACTGCAACGGCAGCGGCCCCCAGGTGTCCTGGGCGGCGGGATCCACCAGGCTGTGGCCCGTGATCAGCACCCCCTCGCCCAGACCCTGCTCCAGACGCAGCTGGAAGCGGCCGTTGTTCTGATTGGCCTTGAGAAACACCTGGCCCTCCGGGCCCTCCAGGGCCGTGGCGCCTGGATCCAGCTCCAGCGTGGGCCAGCCACAGATCTGCTCCAGCCGGCGCAGGGTGGCCACAGCGGCTGCGGTCGTGGGGGCCATCACCCCCACCGTGAACCACTCGCAGAGGGCCATCTTCTGGAGCAGTTCCTCCAGGAGCGCAGCGGTGGCCTGCTCATCGAGGCGCGGGGCGGTGCGGAGGCCCCGCAGAGAAGCCAGGGTCTCGGCCATGCCGGTGGTGCAGCGGCTGGGAGGTTACTTGATGTACTCCTTGAGCACGCCGTTGCGGTTGGGGTGACGCAGCTTGCGCAGGGCCTTGGCTTCGATCTGACGGATCCGCTCGCGGGTGACATCGAAGATCTGGCCGATCTCCTCGAGGGTCTTCATGCGGCCGTCATCGAGGCCGTAGCGCAGCCGCAGCACATCGCGCTCGCGGGGGCTGAGGGTGGCCAGCACCCCTTCGAGATCTTCGCGCAGCAGGTTCTTGGCCACATCCTGCTCGGGGTTCTCGATGTCGGCCTCGATGAAGTCGCCCAGGCGGGAATCCTCCTCCTTGCCGATGGGGGTCTCCAGGGAGATCGGCAGCTGAGCGCTCTTGGCGATGAAGCGCAGCTTCTCGATTGTCATCTCCATCGACTCGGCGATCTCCTCCTCGGTGGGCTTGCGGCCGAACTCCTGGGAGAGGGTCTTGGTGGTTTTCTTGATGCGCGAGATCGTCTCGTAGAGATGCACCGGCAGGCGGATGGTGCGGCTCTGATCGGCGATGGCGCGGGTGATGGCCTGGCGGATCCACCAGGTGGCGTAGGTGGAGAACTTGTAGCCCTTCTCGTGGTCGAACTTCTCAGCCGCCCGGATCAGGCCGAGGCTGCCCTCCTGGATGAGGTCCTGAAAGCTCAGGCCCCGATTCATGTATTTCTTGGCGATCGACACCACCAGGCGCAGGTTCGACTGCACCATCTTTTCCTTGGCGCGGCGGCCGAGCATCAGCCGGCGCCGGAACTTGATCGGCGGCATCTCCACCAGCACGGCCCACTCCTTGTTGTCGGGGTGGTGGCCGTGGTCGGCCTCGAACTGGGCAGCCAGCTCCTCGAGGTGCAGCAGATCGGCGATCTTGCGGGCCAGCTCGATCTCCTCATCCGGCCGCAGCAGACGGATGCGGCCGATCTCCTGCAGATAGACGCGGATCGAATCCTCGGTGTAGACGCCCTTGGGGCCCACCTTGATGCTGGCCAGGGCCTTGGCGGCCTTGTCGTCCTTGGCGCTCACGGCATCCCCTTTGGCCAGGGCGGCGGCACCAGAGGTGGTCGCCTCGGCAGCGGGGCTGGCGGCGGCGGCCTTGGCGGCAGCTGCTTTGGAGGCAGCGGCCTTGGCAGGGGCGGCCTTGGCTGAGCTGGCCTTTGAGGAGGCGGCTTTGGCGGAAGCAGCCTTGGCGGAAGCGGCCTTGCCCGCAGCGGCCTTGGCAGAACCTGGCGGGGACTTGCGGGAGCGCGCCTTGGGGGTGGTCTTCACCTTGCCCGCCGCGTCCTCGCTAGCCCGGGCGGCATCAGTGGCAAGCGGGTCCTGGGTCTTCGGCCGCACCGTGTCGCCCTTCGCCGTCGCCACCATCACGACCTCAGGGG
>NZ_JADEWP010000100.1:0-9226 GCF_015207535.1 Cyanobium sp. LEGE 06143
GGGTTGCCGTGACCGGCTGGCTCAGGTCTGTTGCTGCCTGAAGATGCCGTGTCGAGGGGCAAAGAAGAAGGCCAGCAGGAACAGGAACGTCTGCACCAGAACGATGCATCCGGCCGTGGAACTGTCGCTCCAGTAGCTCACATACACCCCTCCCACGCTGGAGAACACGCTGCTGGCCACCGCCAGCAGGGTCATGCGATCGAAGCGGTCAGTGAGCAGGTAGGCCGTGGCCCCGGGGGTGACCAGCATCGCCACCACCAGAATGATGCCCACGGTCTGCAGGCCCGCCACCGCCGCCAGCGACAACACCGAGAGCAGCAGGTAGTGCAGCAGCCCGGTGTTGATGCCGATCGAGCGGGCGTGGGTGGGATCGAAGCAGAACAGCATCAGATCGCGGCGCAGCACCAGCAACACCGCCAGCACGATGGCGCAGATCACCAGGGTGTCGGTGATGTCACCGGCAGAGATGCCAAGCACATTGCCGAACAGGATGTGGGTGAGATCGATGTTGCTGCGGATCTTCGAGATCAGCACCAGGCCCAGGGCAAAGAAGCCCGTGAACACCAGGCCGATCACCGTGTCTTCCTTCACCCGCGACTTCTGCTTCACGAAGCCGATCACGGCCACCGAGCCCACCCCGAACACGAAGGCCCCCACCGAGAACGGCAGGCCCAGGGCGTAGGCCACCACCACGCCGGGCATCACCGCGTGGGACACGGCATCCCCCATCAGCGCCCAGCCCTTGAGCGTCATGTAACACGACAGCAGGCCACACACACCCCCCACCAGGGCACTCACCAGCAGGGCCCGCACCATGAAGCCATGGCTGATCGGCTCGAGCAGCCAGGTGAGCGGCAGGCCCGTTGCCAGGGAGGCCGTCATCGCTCGTTCTCGCGGGAGGGGGTGGGGCCCATCAGCAGATTGGGCGGCAGGCCCCCGAAGGTGAGCGAGAGGTTCTCCGGGGTGAACACCTCGGAGGTCTCGCCGTAGGCCAGCACCGTCTTGTTGATCAGCACCACCCGGTCGCAGAAGTTGCGCACGTGGCTGAGGTCGTGGGTGGAGATCAGGATCGAGCGCTGCTCCTTGCGGAACTGCATGAACAGATCGGCCATCAGCTTCTCCGTGCGCACGTCCACGCCATTGAAGGGTTCATCCAGCAGCAGCACCGAGGCGTCCTGGGCAATGGCCCGGGCCAGGAAGGCCCGCTTGCGCTGGCCACCCGAGAGGGAGCCGATCGGCCGATCGCGCAGCTCCAGCAGCTCGACGCGCTCCAGGGCATGGCGCACGGCGGCCCGGTCCGAAGCACGGGCCAGCCGCAGCAGGTTCATCGAGCCGTAACGGCCCATCATCACCACATCCCACACCGACACGGGGAAGGCACAGTCGACGCCATCGCTCTGGGGCACGTAGGCCACCGCCTGCTGGCGCTGGGCCTGGTGCACGGGCAGACCATTGATGCGGATGTAGCCCCTGGAGGGCCTCAGAAACCCCATCAACGCCTTGAACAGGGTGGTCTTGCCGGCACCGTTCATGCCCACCAGGCCGCAGATGCAGCCTGCTTCCAGCCGCAGGCTGGCGTCGTGCAGGGCCATGGTGCCGTTGTAGTCAACGCAGACCTGGTCGGCCTCGATCCGCAGCCGCTCGGCGCCCAGCGGTGGTCGGGCTGCCCTCATGGGGTCACTCCGTTGCTCTGAGGGGTGCCCAGACCCCGCTGGATCAGACCCACATTGTGGCGCTGCATGGCGAGCAGGGTGGGAGCCGGCCCATCGGGTGTGGAGAGCGAGTCCACGTAGAAGGTGCCGCCAAAGGTGGCACCGGCGGCCCTGGCCACCTCCCGCTGGGAGGCGTCGCTCACGGTGCTCTCGCAGAACACAGCGGGCACTTGACGGTCGCGGACGGTGTCGATCAGGCGGGCCATCCGCTTGGGGGTGACCTGACTCTCGGCGTTCACCGGCCAGAGATAGGCCTCAGTGAGGCCGTAGTCGTGAGCCAGATAGGTGAACGCGCCCTCGCAGGTGGCCAGCACCCGCCGCGATTCCGGAATCGTGGCCAGGGAGGCCCGCAACTCCTGATCCAGCTGGGCCAGCTGTTGCTTGTAGGCCTCACCATTGGCCTGGAAGCTGGCGGCGCCCTCGGGGTCCAACCGGCTGAAGGCGCTCACGATGTTGTCGATGTAGCGCTTGGCCTTCCGGGGCGACATCCAGGCGTGGGGATTGGGCTTGCCGGCGTAGGCATCCTCGGCGATGGGCAGGGGTGCGATCCCCTCGGTGAGCGTGGCCACGGGCACGTTGCCGGCCGCCGCGGTGAACCTGCGGGACCAGAGCTCCAGGTTGAGGCCGTTCTCCAGGATCAGGTCGGCCCGGCTGGCGCGCTCGACGTCACTGGGGGTGGGTTCATAGCCATGGATCTCCGAGCCCAGCTTGGTGATCGAGTCCACCTGCAGGCGATCAMCGGCCACCTGGCGGGCCATGTCCGCCAGCACCGTGAAGGTGGTGAGCACCACCGGGCGGTCGTCCGCGGGGTCCTGGCGCGCTTCGGGGCTGGGGGCGTCGCAGGCGGCCAGCAGCAGGGAAGCCAGAGTCGCCGCCAGGGGGCGGCCAAAGCCGCTCCACGCCTTCAGGGGGCCGCAGGCACGAGCCGGTCGTGGGTCCATGCCCCAGCGTGGTCTTTCGTTAGGGACGATACAAAACACGGCCCTGGCCCCTGCGGTGGCCCCGGAGCGCGCAACGCTCTGCAACATGACGGCCCTGGTTGTCAGTGCTTGGGCGGAGGCGACGGCAGACGCCCATGAAAAACCCCTGCCGAAGCAGGGGAGGGGACAGCGGCCACCTGGTGACGGCGCACTGGGGCTGGATCAGCAGGGTGGCTGGATCAGCCGATCGCCGGAGCCGTGAGCGCCACGGGGATGGACTCCACCGCAGCCAGATCCAGGGGGAAGTTGTGGGCGTTGCGCTCGTGCATCACCTCCATGCCGAGGTTGGCGCGGGTGATCACATCGGCCCAGGTGGGCACCACCTTGCCCTGGGCATCCAGGATCGACTGGTTGAAGTTGAAGCCGTTCAGGTTGAAGGCCATCGTGCTCACCCCGAGGCTGGTGAACCAGATGCCGACCACCGGCCACACCGCCAGGAAGAAGTGCAGGCTGCGGCTGTTGTTGAAGCTGGCGTATTGGAAGATCAGGCGACCGAAGTAACCGTGGGCAGCCACGATGTTGTAGGTCTCTTCCTCCTGGCCGAACTTGTAGCCGTAGTTCTGGCTCTCGCTCTCGGTGGTTTCACGCACAAGCGAGGAGGTGACCAGCGAGCCGTGCATGGCGGAGAACAGCGAGCCACCGAACACACCGGCCACACCCAGCATGTGGAACGGGTGCATCAGGATGTTGTGCTCAGCCTGGAACACCAGCATGAAGTTGAAGGTGCCGCTGATGCCGAGGGGCATGGCATCAGAAAAGGAGCCCTGACCGAAGGGATAGATCAGGAACACGGCAAAGGCAGCTGAGAGCGGAGCGCTGTAGGCCACGCAGATCCAGGGCCGCATGCCGAGGCGGTAGCTGAGCTCCCACYGNCGRCCCATGTAGNCMGANGATGCCGATCAGGAAGTGGAACACAACCAGCTGGTAGGGACCGCCGTTGTAGAGCCACTCGTCGAGGCTGGCGGCTTCCCAGATGGGATAGAAGTGCAGGCCGATGGCATTGCTGGAGGGCACAACAGCACCGGAAATGATGTTGTTGCCATAAAGGAAGGAGCCGGCTACGGGCTCACGGATCCCGTCAATGTCAACGGGGGGAGCGGCGATGAACGCCACAATGAAGCAGATGGTGGCCGCCAGAAGGCAGGGAATCATCAGCACGCCGAACCAACCGACATAGATGCGGTTGTTGGTGGAGGTGATCCACTGGCAGAAGCTTTCCCAGCTTGTTGAGCGGCCGCTGCGTACAGCAGTGGTCATGGCAGGAGGACCCCGAAGGGTCGGGTATGGAGGAACAGGACGGGCTTCTTGATCAGAAGCTCTTCAAAACCCTACGCAGAACGCCCTGAAGGAACCCCAAATCTCAACAAACGTGGGAATGCTTCGTATAACTTAATTGCGGCTGCAACAAAGGCTTTACATGGTTCAGGCCGAGGCGGAGCTGGCCTGCCGCGCTCGCCACCACTGCTGACCCTGCTGCAGGAAGCCGCTCCAGTCGAGTTTTTCCGCCTCGGCCGCCCGGGCGACCAGCAGCGGCGCTTCCCGTTTGATGCGCTGCAGGTCCGGCTCCGTCACCCCCGCTGAGAGGGCGAGCATGTCGGCCATGGCCCGGCCCACCACCCGGGTGAGGTAGGCGGCGCTGAGGGCCTGAATGGCGCCGCCCACCAACCAGGTGGCGCCATGCAGCTTGATCAGCGAGGCCAGCATCTGGGTGCTCCACTCCACCACCCCCAGGGCCAGGGAGGCGCGGCCGAGCTCGAGCGCGGCCGCGCGCAGCTGCTCCGCCGTCCAGGGACACTGCCAGAGCCTGGCCATCTCCTGCAGCATCAGGCCGTTGGCCACCGCCAGCACCACCAGATCCAGAGAGGGCAGCGGTGCCGCCACCACGCCAGCGGCCACCAGCCACTGGGTGCGTTGCTGCAAGCTGATGAAGCGCTGGCGCCGTAGCGCTTCCAGCTCCACCTGCCAGCGGTCGTGCAGGTTGCGCAGCCCCCGCAGCTGGCGGTCATGGCGCAGGGCCGCAGCCCGCCGTCCGAGCTCGGTGGCCAGGGGCGCCAGCAGCCGCTGCAGCGACGTCGCCTGGGGCGACCAGAACAGGAGATTGTGGGCTGGTCCCAGGGGCAGCTGGGCCTTCAGCTCCTCGGCCAGGGCGACGGGCTCGCAGCCGTCGTCGTGCTCCACCAGCAGCCAGGTGGGCAGGCCCCGCGGCAGGGCCTCAATCCAGCGCAGGTCTGCAGCCCCCAGGGGCATCCGCAGCCAGTAGATGAGGGCGTCGGCCGATGCCAGGGGCTCAGGCCAGGTCCAGCTGTCACTCCAGCTGGGCAGGGGGCGCGACCACTGCAGCGTCAGGGGCACGGAGCCGCGCAGGGCCTGGGCCAGCAGGGGTTGGCGCTCCTGGGGGCACTCCAGGGTGGCAGCCACTCCCAGGGTGAGACCGGAACGCTCAAGCAGGGCCCGCTGGCTGTCCAGGGCCAGGGCACGCCGATGGGCGCGGCGATCGGCAGCACGCTGCAGATCAGCTGAAGGCTTTGTTGACGGCGTGGGGCTCGCCTCAGCCAACGCCAGAGGCGCAGTTAGCTGGGGAGCCTCTGTTCTGAAGGGAAACCGCTGGGCCCCAGGGTCCTCCAGCTGTCGAAACTGCTCCTGCATGCCCTCCAGCCGCTTCAGCCAGCCCGCCACATCGCCGGGATCGACCACTGCCAGAGGGGCGGGCCGGCGCAGGAGCCACCACCCAGCGGCCAATACCGCCACCCCGGTGCCGGCGGAAACCACAGGAACACTGGAGAGGTGAGCCACCCCATCCAGCACCACGCCCCCCGTCACGACGGCGGCGCCCAGCGGCCACCAGCGGCGCCCCAAGCTGGACAGCAGGGTCGCAGGCGGCCAGCTGCTCTGGGCTGCCCGGTTCGCGGCCGCTGTGTGAGGAAGCTCGGACAGCAGGGGCGACGTCAACGGGTGACCAGCGGAGCTGCATCTGTTTAGCTCACCTCACGGCGTCACGCCTCACCCGTCACCAATAGCGTGGCAGCCATGGCAGGTCCATCCAGTGGCAGGGGCAGCGCCGACAGCGGACCCGAGGCCATGACAGGCCATCGGGCGGAGGCGTTCACGCCGAGTCAGCATCGCCAGCTGCTGGCCTGGCAGGCCGACCTGGCCAGGGCCGGCGGCTGGAGCGGCGACCTGCCCGTGGTGGTGCATGAACGCTGCTGGCTGCGCCTGCGGGCGGTGCCCGTGGGCCAGCTGGCCCGGCAGTGGCCGCCCGACTGCAGCGCTGAGGCGCCGGAGCTCAGCCGTTACCGCGAACGGCTGCAGACCGGGGAAGACCCATGGCTGGCGGAGCTGCACTGCTGGGAGGAGTTCGGCCAGCTGGCCTGCCAGCAGGCCCTGCGCACCTACTGGCAGCAGCAGACCAGGAGCCCTGGCTGGACCCTCGCCACCTACCAGGCGCTGCTGGCCCGCTACCGCCAGCAGATGGAGCGCAGTGCGCCGCGATCGCTGCCGCTGCTGCAGCTGGCGCGGCCCTACAGCCCCGAGCCGCATCGGCTCCTCTGGCTGAAACCTCCGCGCCCGTCGATGCGGCACACTTGCGCCTGACTGCTTAGATGGCCTTCATGGCTGACGAGACGAGCACGGCCCTGCCCCAGGGTGGCAGACCCGGCGGCAACCGTGAGCCGGGAGGGTTCCGGATCCGCCTGAGCGACAACGAAATGCGCGCGGCCCGGGCCGTGCAGGAGGCCTTCCGCCTGCGCTCAACCGTGGCCGTGCTCGGCTTCTGCCTGCGCACCGTGGCCCAGCTGCTCGAGGAAGGCAAACTCGACGCCCTGGTGAGTGAGATGCGCAACCAGCCCGCCGCTGGCCGTCGCCCCGGCTCCGAGGGGCGCGGGCCCAGGCCCGAGCGGCAGGACCGCGTCGATCCCTTCGCGCGGCCGAGCAAGCCCAAACCCAGCCCAGTGGCCGCCGAGCCCGCTCCAGAACCCGTCAGCGCCGACACGGCCGACACCGACAGCAGCAATCCGGCCGATCCCGCAACCGCAGCAGAGGCTTCCAGCGCTGCGGCAGAGGCTGAAGAGCCCAGCGCCCAGGGGGGCTGAGCGCGATGGCACGGCCCCGGGTGCTCTCCGGCGTTCAGCCCACCGGGGGCCTGCACCTTGGCAACTGGCTCGGCGCCATCCGCAACTGGGTCGAGCTGCAGGAGAGCCACGACACCTTCTTCTGTGTCGTGGACCTGCACGCGATCACGGTGCCCCACGATCCCGCCGCCCTGGCGGAGGCCACCCTGAGCACCGCCGCCCTCTATCTGGCCTGCGGCATCGACCCGGCCCGCTCGACCGTGTTCGTGCAGAGCCATGTGCGCGCCCACAGCGCCCTCTGCTGGCTGCTGAACTGCGTGACGCCGCTCAACTGGCTGGAGAGGATGATCCAGTTCAAGGAAAAGGCCGTGAAGCAGGGCGACCAGGTGTCGGCTGGGCTGCTCGACTACCCGGTGCTGATGGCGGCTGACATCCTTCTCTATGACGCCGATCTGGTGCCCGTGGGCGAAGACCAGAAGCAGCACCTGGAGCTGGCCCGCGACATTGCCCAGCAGCGCATCAACGCCCGCTTTGGCCCCCCGGGGCCCGACGGGGAGCGTCAGCCGGTGTTGAAGGTGCCCGAACCCCTGATCCTGCCTGAGGGGGCCCGGGTGATGAGCCTCAGCGACGGGAGCAGCAAGATGAGCAAGAGCGATCCCAACGAGGGCTCCCGCATCGCCCTGCTGGATCCGCCGGAGCTGATCAGCCGCAAGATCAAGCGCGCCAAGACCGATCCCACCCTGGGGCTGGAATTCGGCAACCCGGAGCGTCCCGAAGCCGACAACCTGCTGGGCCTCTATGCCCTGCTCAGCGACCAGAGCCGCGACGCCGCTGCCCTGGAATGCGCCGAGATGGGCTGGGGGCGATTCAAGCCCCTGCTCACCGAGGCCCTGATCGGGGCGCTCAGCCCGGTGCAGGAGCGCTACCGCCAGTGGCGAGCCGACCCCACAGCCCTGGACCAGGTGCTCGCCGACGGCCGAGCCCGGGCAGACGCCGTGGCCGAGAGCACCCTGCAGCGGGTGGAGCACTGCCTGGGGTTCCTGCCGCCGCGGCGCTGAGACCTGCAGCCTGAGTCTTAACAGTCTCTGCAGAAATGATCAGGCCTGCTGATGCCTGGCGATGGGCCACCGCATCACGCCAGCCCATCGCCGCTGGCGACAAAACTGAGTAAAAGCACTTACACAGCAAGGGGGCTGGGGACTGTCGCCATGGTCACACCATCAGCGGATGCACACAGCGGCGCCCCTGTCTACCCCCCAGCGGGTGGGGTCGCTGGAAACACCCCCTGATCAGCAAGGTATGGCGACTCGCCCAAGCCCTGCCTGACCACCCCCTTGTTCCAGAAGCTCTCCCGCAGGCCCCTGGCCGTCGCCCTGTGTCTGGCCGCCACGGTGCCCACCACCCTGGCTTCTTCGGCCGAGCTGCCTGGAGGCCCTGCACGGCTGGCGGCCCCGAGCCCCCAGCTGCCTGCCGCCACAAAGGTGGCCGTGCGCACCGCCAACGGCCCCTTCACAGTGACGCCGGAGCGGCGGGCCCTGCTCAACACCATCCGCTATGCCGAGGGCACCTGGAAGGGGGGGCGCGCCGAGGGCTACCGGGTTCTGTATGGCGGACAACTCTTCCAGGGCTTTCAACGCCACCCCGAAATCAGCGTGCGGCGGATGTACACCAGTGCTGCCGCAGGCGCCTACCAGTTTCTACCCAGCACCTGGCACGAGGTGTCGCGCCGACTGGGGCTGCGCAGCTTCGAGCCCCACAACCAGGACCAGGCCGCCCTCTACCTGATCCAGCGCCGCCGCGCCCTGACCCGCTTCGACCGCCAGGGCCTCGACAGCGAGGTGATGGCGCGGCTGGCGCCCGAGTGGGCCTCGATCCCCTACCGCCATGGAGGCAGCTACTACGGCCAGCCGGTGAAGAGCCGCCAGGAGCTCACCCGCTTCTACCAGGCTGCCCTGGGCGAGGCCCGGCGCAACAGCAGCAGCAGTGACTCCCGCGAGAACGCCAACCCGGCCTAGGGCTCGCGGTAGATCACCCGGCCGCGCTCGTCGTTGCCCACATCCAGAAGATGCCCGTGGAGCAGCCGCTCGATCTCGCTGCGCAGCTGCTCACTGCCGACACCATGCTGCCCCTCGAGGGCCAGCAGGGCATCGTTGAGAGTGAAGCCGGCAGAACCGTTCCGGCGGGCCAACTCAAGCAACTGGCGCTCGAGGGAGGCGCCCCTGGACCGCAGCAGGTGCACGGCATTGGCCTGCTCCACCACATCCGGTAGCAGCCACAGATCCACCAGCTGGCCGATGAAGCAGAGCCCGAAGGTGAACAGGTAGAGAGCGCCGCTGATCGGCCGGCGGCTGTAGAAGCGCTGGATGCCGCACACGCCCACCAGTCCCAGCGCCCAGAGCAGGTAGGCCACCCCGAGGTGGCGCGGCTGGGTGAGAGCCATCAGGCGGACGCCTCGGGGGGCGGCAGC
>NZ_JADEWP010000106.1:0-8794 GCF_015207535.1 Cyanobium sp. LEGE 06143
CTGCAGGGCCTCCACGGACACCCCGTGGCGTCCGGCAATCACCTCGAGCGTGTCACCCTCCTTCACCGTGACCTGACGCGGCCTGGCGGCCGCCTGGGCCAGGGCGGGCCGGGCTCCGGGCAGCAGCACCGCTGTGGCCAGCACTGTCCCGAGCCCCCCCAGAACCCAGAGGCTGCCGAACAACCCGAACAACAGGGAGGACAACAGGCCAGAGGCCCCAACGGAAGCGAGCTGCCGGCCTGAGCCTGATTCCAGAAAAAACGGGCTTGGTTGCTGGGGTGGGCTTGGTTGCTTTGCTGGGCTTGGCAGCGAGGCTGAGGCTGGCTGCTGGGCTGGGACGTCTCTCACCACCCTGGATCCCTTCGGCTTGGTTCGACCCTAGTGGGGGCAGGGGGACTTGAACCCCCACAACCTCGCGGTCTGCAGATTTTAAGTCTGCTGCGTCTACCGATTCCGCCATGCCCCCGGCAAAGGCACTCTAGATTTGCCCCATCGATGCCACTTCGGCCGTGTCCCTTCTTGGTCTTCTGGGAGCGCTGCCCTCCGGGGTTCTGCCGGTGCTCGCCCTCTACGTCGCCCTCGGCGGGGCCTATCTGGTGGTGATCCCCCTGGCCCTGTACGCCTGGATGGTCAAGCGCTGGACGGTGATGGGCAAAGTGGAGCGCTTCGGGATCTATGGACTGGTGTTCCTGTTCTTCCCTGGGCTGATTCTGTTCGCGCCATTCATCAATCTGCGCATGGCCGGCCAGGCTGCCCGATGACCAAGGGTCAATCCCTGCTGCTCGGGCTGGCGGTGTTCGGCCTCGGGGCCTTGGGCTATGCGCTGTTTCAGGCCAATGGTTTCGAGGGCTTCTCCGCCGGCATCGCCGCGTCGGCCCTGCTGATGGTGCTGGTGGTGGGCTGGACCGCCACCTACCTGCTCAGGGCCCTCAGCGGCAACATGACCTACATGCAGCAGCGCCGCACCTATCGCGAGGCCTACGACGCCGCGACCACCGAGGCGCTGCAACGCAAATTCGATGCCCTCAACCCTGAAGACCAGCTGAGGCTGCTGCGCGACACCGGCCAACTCGGCCCGGAGGCGGAACGGCCCGACTCGGCTCCAGCCTCAGGCGAGACCACGACCGCTGAGACCCTCCACGGCGAGGCATAGGCTCACAGACCAGCCCCTGCCGCCGCTGTGTCCGTCGCCCCAACTCCGATTCAGCAGCGCTTCGATCAGCTGGAGCAGCAGGGTCGCTGTGCCCTGATGCCGTTTCTGATGGCCGGGGATCCGGATCTGGCCACCACCCGGGCCGCCCTGCTGGCCCTCGAGGCGGCCGGCGCCGACCTGGTGGAGCTGGGCATTCCCTACAGCGATCCCCTCGCCGACGGCCCCGTGATTCAGGCGGCTGCCAGCCGGGCCCTGGCGGCCGGCACCACCCCCGCCAGGGTGCTGGAGATGCTGGCCAGCCTGCGCGGCGAGCTCAGGCTGCCGGTGGTGCTGTTCACCTACAGCAATCCACTGCTCAACCGGGGCATGGAGGCCTTCTGCCAGGCCGCCGCGGCCAGCGGTGCCGCCGGCCTGGTGGTGCCGGACCTGCCCCTGGAGGAGGCCGAGAAACTCTCAGGCATCGCCGCCGCCGCCGGGCTTGATCTGGTGCTGCTGGTGGCCCCCACCACCCCGGCCCAACGCATGGCCCGCATTCACCAGGCCAGCCGCGGCTTCACCTATCTGGTCAGTGTCACCGGGGTCACGGGCGTGCGCGCAGGGCTCGAGGCCCGGGTGGGCCCCCTGGTGACCCAGCTCAAGGCGCAGGCAGACACCCCGGTGGCCGTGGGCTTCGGCATCTCCGGGGTGGAGCAGGTGCGCCAGGTGCGCGACTGGGGAGCCAATGGCGCCATCGTGGGCAGTGCCCTGGTGCGGGTGATGGCTGAGGCCCACACCCAGCAGGCCGATGTGGCCGCGGCCGCTGGCCGCTTCTGCGCCGAGCTGCGGGCCGGACTGGACCCCTGAGCTTCTCAAGCGAACCGTGATGCTGTATTCCCCTGCCTGCGACCGCAACGCGGCTCCGATCCTGGCGGTGCTGCGCCAGTGGCTGCCCGCGGGGGGCGCGGTGCTGGAGGTGGGCTCCGGCAGCGGCCAGCACGGGGTGGCCTTCACCAGGCAGTTGGCGCAGCTGATCTGGCAGCCGAGTGAGCGTTCCGAAGGGGTTGGCCCCCTGCAGGAGCGCATCGACGCAGAGGGGGCTGAGCACGCCGCCCCAGGGTCGCGGCTGCTGCCGGCGATGGCGCTCAATGTGCTGGAGGCTCACGCCTGGCCGGCAGGGCCCTACAACGCCGTGTTCAGTGCCAACACCGCCCACATCATGGGCGAGCCCGCCGTGGCGGCCTTTTTCAACGGCAGCGCCGGGGTGCTGGCTCCCGGGGGCCTGCTGCTGCTCTATGGACCCTTCTGCGACAACGGCGTGCACACGGCGGAGAGCAACGCTGCCTTTGATGCCCACCTGCGCAGCATCGACCCCGCCATGGGCGTGCGCGACAGCCGCGCTCTGAATCACCTGGCCAAGGGAAATGGGCTGGAGCCGGTGGCGGATCTGCCCTTACCCGCCAACAACCGCGTGCTGATCTGGGGCCGGCAGCCTTGACCCCCTGGAACGACACCGCGGTGGCGACGGCCCAGGGGGCTCAGAGGTTGTACTTCTTGGCCGTGCGGGCCTTGCAGGTGGTTTTGGCCTGCTCCTGACTGCTGCCGCTCTTCATCTGCTGCACCACGCAGTCGCAGGTGTAGTCGGCCATGCCGGCCGGCGCCGGCTTCCCGGAAGCCTTGACCTCATCATTCACCGCAGCGAGGCAATACTTGCGGATCATGAAATCCATCATGTTGGCTTCGGCTGGCAGCTCAGACACCAGCGCTCCGAAGGCCAGGAACACCAGGGCAGCGGCACGGATCAACATGGTTGGAGAAGGGCGCGATGGTCGTAGTGCTGTCCTATCACCTTGAGGTGGGGCTGAGGGTGGCGTTGGCGCCAGCGCGTTCCGCTTTGTGCACCGGCACCGATAGGGTCGAGGCCCTCCACCACTCCGCCATGGCCCGCTTCGTGCTCTGGGGCACCTACTGCAACGATGCGCTGGACAAGCGCACACCGTTTCGGGAGGAGCATCTCGCCGGGCTCAAACGGCAGAAGCAGGCGGGAACGCTGATCACCCTGGGACCCACCGAAGGCAGCACCCATGTGTTCGGCATCTATGAGGCCGACAGCCGCGAGCAGGTCGAGGCCCTCGTCAAAGGGGACATCTACTGGCGAGAAGGCATCTGGACTGCCGTGGAGATCCATGGCTGGATTCAGGCCTTTTGACCCTGCAGACAAACAGGGATGGGATCAGCTGCGGGGCCAGCCCGCCTGGGCCTGATCCCAGACCCAGGCCGCTACAGCCTGGACGCCGTCCTCGCCGAGCACGTTCGCGTACCCCCCCATCTGGCCCACACCAGCTGCTGCAATCGCAGCAATCGCGGCCTCGGAGGCAACGCCCTGGCGCTCCAGGGCAGCCAGCTTGAGGGTTTTGCCCCGACGCAGAACATTGCCGCCATGGATGTGGCAGCCGGCGCAGTGATTGGCAAACAGCTGAGCTCCGTCGCTGCTGGCCATGGCGGCGTGGGCTGGAGGCACCAGCGCCACCAGAGCGACCCACACCAGCATCGCCACGACCGCAAAGCCCCTGCTGAAAACCTCCTGGAGCCGTTGAGCAGCAGGAGGTCGGATGGAGAGAACACTGGATGGCATCGGCTGAATCACACCTGCTGATCCATCAGGTTGGCACCCCGATGAAAATCAGCAGCAGGGGGAGAACGTCGCCATCCAGACTGGCTCAGCTGCGGCGCTGAGGCAGCCGGCGAAGCATCACTCCTCGTCTTCGTCGGTGGCGCCTGCGGGGATCAGACGGATCTGCTTCCGGCCCAGCTTGATTTCAAACTCATCGCCGGGCTTGAGATCCAGCAGGGCAGTGTAGGCCTTGCCGATCAGCAGATTGCCATTGCCCTGCACGGTGGCGACATAGCTGAGCTTGCGCCCACCTTTGCCGACCTTGCCCGTGCCACCGAGCTCGACGCCCTTGGCTTCGAGCAGGGCTTCATAGAAGGCCGTGAAGTTGAGGCGATCGCCGCCGTCCTTCTTGGTGGAGACGTAACCGCAGGCGCGGACGATCTCCGACTTACTCACGTCACCAAGCTCTTTGACCTTGGCGAGCAGTTCAGATCCAGTGAGCATCGGTCAGGGAGGTGGTAGGGGGAGGTGATAGGGGGAAACTTCCCTCTAAGACTTCTTAAATTTACACCACCGGATGCTGTTGACAAGCTTGCAACTTGAGAATGGTGATCCCAAGCCAATTGGGCGGCCCTCTGTGCCACGGCCACCGCCACCATCAACGAGGTGATAGAACATGCCTTGGGAGGATCGGGTGGATGAACCGCTTACGCATCCTGCGGCCTAGCGACCTGGAACAGTTGCTCCTGCTCTATCGGGACGCCGTGGTCAGCCAGGCTGTTCGGCTCTACAGCCCCGCACAGATTGCAGCCTGGGTTGAGCATTCCTCCCGCAGCAATGGCGTGGCGATCGCCCTGCAGCAGGGCTACGGCTTGGGCAGCCACCCAGTGGATCAACCCAATGAGCTCGAGGCCTTCGGGATTCTCGAACCAGCCGATCGCCTCTCCCTGCTCTACTGCCGCGGCGTGGCCAGCCGACGCGGGCTGGCGAGCACCATTCTCGAACAGTTGGAGGCCCACGCCCGGCGGCATGGCGTCCCCCAGCTGCGCACGGAGGCCAGCCAGCTGTCCCGGCCCCTGCTGCTGAGGCGCGGCTGGCAGGTGGAGGCGGCCGAAACGGTGCAGCTGCAAGGCGTGAGCTTCGAGCGCTGGCGGATGATCAAACCGCTGACCACCGCGCACCTCGGTGCCGCTGCCGCCCGTGGCTGAAGCCCAACTGCAACAGTTTCTGGAGAAGGTGAGGCAACTGAATGCCTTTGTAGAGCTCGCCGAGACAGACCCAGCCCTGCGCCAGGCCTTGAGGGACTGTGAGCACCATCACCAGGTCGTGGAGCTGGCAAGCCGTTGCGGTTTTGAGATTGGGCGCCGCTGGGGAGAGCCGCCCCAACCCGGAGCTGTGAGCACCAACCTGCTGAGCCAGCCCTGCCCACCGCAGGGGGCTGAATCCTGCAGCGTGTTGGTGAGGGGTGAGGGCTGGAGGCTGGAGCGGATTCACTCCTGCGCGGCCACTACGCCGGGCGATCAGTGGTACGACCAGACGGAGCATGAGTGGATCACCCTGGTGCAGGGTTCAGCCCTGCTGCAGTTCGCCGATGAGCCCGGCGCCAGGGCTCTTCAGCAGGGCGACTGGATGCTGATCGCGCCCCACCGGCGCCATCGCGTCGTCGCTACAGATCCTGCCCCCGGCTCCGTCTGGCTCGCACTTTTCTGGAGCGCTTCCTGCGCAGGGTGAGCGAACGCACCAACCAGTAGGCCCCGGCCAGGGCGAGCACGGCGATGCCGAGCCCGGCCAGCAGTTGGGGCTTGCTCTCGGCACCGGCGGGCAACACGATCACCTTCCGGGCCACAGCGGTCATGGCCGTGAGCAGCACCAGCTCGATCTGAACCACGTGGCGGCGCAGATAGGAGGTGATGTTCTGCAGCACCTCCACGGCGATCAGCAGGTTCAGCAGATCGCCCAGCACCCGGTTCAGCTTGTCGCCCAGCCAGGGGGTCTCGGAAACGCTCAGGGCCAACGCCACCTGCCAGATCAACTGCAGGGTGGCCGCCGCCATCACCACGACCAGCACGATGCCGAGCAGCTTGGCCAGCTGCCGCTCGGCGCGGTCGATCACGGACAGGTAGTAGACGTCGTCGAGCAGACGCTGCAGACGCAACACGAGGGGCCGGGACAGGGTTGGCATCCATCAGGCGCCCAACTCTTGCACCACAGGTGGGCCTGGGGCCTGAACACCCCCAAGAACGATGCAGCTCCCGTGGGGAGGCTCAGTTTTCAAACAACTCGAACTGCGGCCTGGCCGGGGTGTCGCCGGCAGGATTTTCCAACTCGGTGTCACAGGTCACCGCTCCATCGGGTGCGGTGACACAGTTGGTGGGCTTCACCCTGGTCGCAGGGCCGACGGAACTGCCTGGACCGAGCAGATAGCCCTCCCGTTGGGCCAGGGCTGCTGGCAGCTCCACCGCTCCCCACGCCAGGCAGAACAGGGCCAGGACCCGGACCATGGACGTGATCATGCGGATGTGACGCGTTGCGCCCACTCTGGCGACAACGACTCAATCGCGCCGTTCAGAGCGGATCTCCTGCAACAACAGATCCAGCTGGCCGAGGGAAGCGCTGCCGTCCTGGGCCGTTGGCGCAGGAACGGTGTCGATGGCCTGATCTTCCAGCTGCCAGCGCTCCTCAATGCCGCAGAGCTGGCCAGCCAGACCCGTGAGCCCCTCACCCGCGTAGGTGTGCTGCAGGGCCTCGAGCAGCACCGGCATCCGGATCGAGCTCGCCTGCAGCGCCCGCCGCAGGTCGGCCTGGGTGCGGCCGCTGTGCCGCAGCCAGTCCTTGAGGAAGGCCTGAAGCTCCTCGAGCTGCTCAGGGCTCAGCGCGGACATGGCAACAGCGAATCACGGCAGGAACGGGACAGCGGGGAACGGGCCAGAAGCTTGACCGATCAGCGTCCCAGCGGGAACCAGCGGTCCAGTCTGCGCTGCGCCCGCATCCTGATGGTTTCGGTGCGGTGGCGACCGCAGATGCCCAGAAGGGCGGTGATGGCCACCAGATCATCACTGAAGCCTGCCACCGGAATGAAATCTGGAATCAGATCCAGGGGCACCAGGAGATAGGTGAGGGCAGCGAGCACCGTGAGCTTGGCCGGCGTGGGGGTGTCCCCATCCAGAAGCATCTCCAGGCATTCCAGAGCCGGCCTGGCAATGCCCCGCCCAGCACGGCGCAGCAGTCTCAGCAGCAGGGCTTCGTCAACGACGGTGCTCTCCAGCACCTCAGCATCAACGGAATTTGACACGTGACATTCAACAGGCCGACCTTGCCATTCTTGACCGAGTCAGGCTTCGACCAGGCCCGTTTCAATGCCGGTTTTCCGCAGTTTGCGCAGGGCGCGCTGCACAACCTGCCGGCAATATTCGCGGCTGCAATCCAGCTGTCGCGCCACTTCCGCCAGGGTGCGCCACTCGTGGCTGCCATCCAGCCCGAAGCGCAGCATCAACACCGTTCGTTCCTTGGGAGTGAGGTTGGAGCGCTCCAGCAACACCCACACCGAGGCACTGCGCTCGGCCAGTTCGGCCCGCTCCATCGGCGCCAGATCCTGACTGGGCAGCACATCCACCAGCTCGGAGGGGTCTGACTTGGACTTCACCACCCCCTGCAGGCTGACGGTGATGCTGCGCAGTTCGCAGCCCATCAGCTCCTCCACTTCAGACAGCGGCAGGTTCATCGCCCTGGCCAGGGCTGGGGCGCCAGGGTTGACGCCATGGCATTGCAGGTAGCGGGCCTTGGCGGCCCTCAGGCGGGTGAGCTTCTCATTCACATTGACGGGGATCCGGATCGTGCGGCTCTGGGTGGAGAGCGCCCGGTTCAGACCCTGCCGGATCCACCAGTAGGCGTAGGTGCTGAAGCGGTTGCCGCGGGTGGGGTCGTACTTCTCCACGGCACGGGTCAGGCCCAGGGTGCCCTCCTGAATCAGATCCAGCAGATCAAGACCCTTGTTCTGGTAGCGCTTGGCCAGGTTCACCACCAGCCGCAGGTTGGCCGTGATCATCTGGTTCTTGGCCCGCTCACCCAGGCGCAGGGCGCGGCGCTCCTGGTCGCTGTACTCACAGGCGGGGCCCTGACCGCCGGCCTCCCGGCAGCGCTCCTGCAACCCGGCCATGGCCTGCACCTTGCGGCCCAGGGTGAGCTCCTGCTCCGGCGAGAGCAGTTGATGGCGACCGATTTCGGCCAGATAGGCGCTCAGGGAGCTTGGCATCAATCGCGGTTTCAGTTCAATGAACCTAAGGAGTTTTTCGGCCAAATGAAGAACCAACGGAAAAGCTTCCAACCTTCCAACTTGCTACACATTTTTAGGAACACTTCATCTTCACCTCCAGCCCCCGGGCTCGCAGCCTGCGGGATGTCACCGTTAAAATCCCGCGGCTGAACAACCCTGGAGTTCACCCCCACATGCCACTGCTGGACTCGCTTCCCGCTGAAGTGCTGCCCCGGGCCGGGGTGGCTTATCTGCATTACCTGAGCTTCATGGTGTGTTTCGGGGCTCTTGTGCTGGAGCGTCGCCTGATCGCCCCAAACCCCAGCCGGGAGAACGCCACCTTGATGGTGATCACGGACATCGTCTACGGCCTGGCGGCCCTGGCGCTCCTGGGCAGCGGCATCCTGCGTGTGTTGTATTACGGACAGGGGAGCGGCTTCTACACCGAGAATCCCCTCTTCTGGTGGAAGGTCGGGGTCTACCTCTCCGTGGGCGCCCTGTCCCTGTATCCAACAGTCACCTACATCCTCTGGGCGATTCCGCTGCGCAAGGGCGAACTGCCCCAGGTGAGTGAGGCCCTGGCCCAACGGCTGTCCTGGATCCTGAACATTGAACTGGCCGGTTTCGCCCTGATCCCCCTGCTGGCCACCCTCATGGCCCGGGGCGTGGGTCTGCCCAGCCAGGGGTTGGGCTGAGACCGCTGAGCAGGATGCATCGCTTGCCGCAACGGCTCCTCCCAGCTGTCCCTGGCGCTCTGGGCCTGGGCCTGCTTGGGCTGGCGATCTCAGCCCCCTTAACC
>NZ_JADEWP010000109.1:0-8588 GCF_015207535.1 Cyanobium sp. LEGE 06143
CGGGCTACCTGCTGGGCTCCCTTCCCAGTGGCTACCTGGCCGCTCGCTGGCTGAAGGGCATCGACATCCGCCGCGAGGGCTCCGGCTCCACCGGCGCCACCAACGTGCTGCGGGTGGTGGGCAAGGGCCCGGCCCTGGCGGTGTTCCTGATCGACGTGCTCAAGGGCACGGCGGCGGTGCTGCTCGCCAAGGCCGTGCTGGAGCCCCTGGGCCAGCCCCTGGGGCCCGCCGCCTGGGCCATCGACAGCTGGGTGGTGGCCTGCGGCCTGGCCGCCCTGGCCGGGCACAGCTGGCCCGTGTGGCTGGGCTGGCGCGGCGGCAAGGCGGTGGCCACGGCCCTCGGCATGCTGCTCGGCCTGGCCTGGCCGGTGGGGCTGGCCAGCTTCGGGGTGTTTCTCGCCGTGCTCAGCCTCAGCCGCATCGTGTCGCTCTCCAGCGTGCTGGCGGCCGTGGCCCTACCGCTGCTGATGCTGGGCTGGTTCCAGGGCCAGGGGGCCGGTGTGCGCTGGCCCTACCTGCTGCTGGCCCTGCTCACCAGTGCCCTGGTGATCTGGCGCCATCGCAGCAACCTGCGCCGCCTGCTGGCCGGCACCGAACCGCGCCTCGGCAGCAAGCCCGCTGGCTCCTGAGGGCTCAGCCCAGCTCGCGGCTGCGCTGGGCCGCCGCCAGCACCGCCTCGATCAGGGCTGAGCGCAGCCCGCCGCGCTCCAGCTGGCGCAGGCCGGCGATGGTGGTGCCGCCCGGTGAACTCACCAGGTCCTTGAGCTGGGCTGGGTGGAGCTCCTGCTGCTCCAGCAGGGCGGCGCTGCCCGCCAGGGTGCGCTGGGCCAGGTGGTGGGCCAGCGCCCGGGGCAGGCCGGCGGCCACGGCCCCATCCGCCAGGGATTCCGCCACCAGAGCCACGAAGGCCGGCCCGGAGGAGGTGAGGGCCAGGAAGGCATCGAGCTGAACTTCGGGCAGCTCATGCACCTCCCCCACCCGGGCAAACAACTGCCGCACCAACGCCCGCTCCGGCTCCTCCAGCTCGGGGGCCAGGGCCAGGCCCGTGAGCCCACAGCCCACCTGGCAGGGGGNTGTTGGGCACGGCCCGTACACAGCGCCAGCTCGGGAACAGGCGCTGCAGCCGCTCCAGCTTCACGCCGGCCAGCACCGAGATCAACAGCCCCGAGGCTCCGGGCGGAGCCGTGGCCGCCACGGCCTCAAGCTGCTGGGGTTTCACGGCCAGCAGCAGCACCGGTGCCGCCCAGGCAGCCGCCGGATCGGTGCCCACCGCCAGGCCATGGCGCTCCTGCAGGCGGGCGGCGGAAGCCTGGCTCGCCACCACTGCCTTCAGGCCCGGGGCCTCCAGCAGCCCTGCCTCCAGGAGGGGGAGCACCAGGGCACGCGCCATGGTGCCGAATCCCACCACGCCGAGGCTGGGGAGTAGGGAACCGGAAGCGAGCGGCACCGGGTGCAATGGCAGCGAGGTGATCGAACGTTCTAGAGGGCGCTGTCCTGGCGGCCCCAGGSCGGCGAGGGAGCGGCTTCCTGTTCCTGGGCCAGCTCCCTGGAGATGGTGGTGGGGGCAGAAACCTCTTCACCGCTGGCTGTGGTGACGCTGACGCAGCTCGGGGCGAACAGGAAGATGCTCTCGCCCACCCGCTCCTGGTGGCCGTCGATGGCGAAGGTGCCGCCGGCCACGAAATCCACGGCCCGCTGGGCCTGATCGGGCTCCATCATGGTGAGGTTGAGGATCACCGTCTTGCGCTCCCGCAGGGCCTGGATCGCCCGGGGCATCTCGTCGAAGCTGCGGGGCTCCATCAGCGACACCTCTGCCGCCGCGGAGGAGAGCCCCGGCATGCCGATCACATTGCTGCCGGCAAAGGGGTCGTCGGAGCTGAAATCGGAGCTGAGCGCCAGGGCGCTGCTGCGCTGGATCGGAGGGGGGTCCTGGGCGTCGCCACCGTCGTAATCGAGGTCCTCGTCGTAATCGCCTTCGAGGTAGTCATCGCCGGAGACGACGGCACGCAGGCGGGAGAACAACGACACGGAGCGAACCTCTTGGGGTGCTTTCAACCTGAATAGCGTCCCACGTCAGTGATGGCAAGCCGTTGGGACGGTCGCACACCAAACAGGGCGCTGCCGATCCGCAGCCAGGTGCTGCCCGCCGCCGCCGCTTCGTGCCAATCACCGCTCATGCCCATCGAACGCTCGGGCAAGCCCAGCTGCGTGGCCAGGGCCGCGCAGGCCTGAAACAGAACCTGAAGCTCCTCGTGGCCGAGGCCCTGCGGGGCGATGGTCATCAGCCCCACCGGCCGCAGCGGCGCCAGCGTCGCCAGGCGTTGCCAGGCGGCGCGCAGCTCCTCTTTGCTGAAGCCGGTCTTGGAGGGGTCGGGCCGCAGCTTCACCTGGAACAACACCGCCGGGCTGAGGGATTCCTCGCCGGCGATGCGGGCCAGCCGCTCCGCCAGGGCCAGGCTGTCCACCGAGTGAATCGTGCCGAAGCGGCGCAGCACCGCCCGGGCCTTGTTGGCCTGCAGCCGGCCGATGAAGTGCCAGTCGAGTGGGGCCAGGTCGGCAAGCTCCTCCTGCTTGGCGCTGGCCTCCTGGAGCCGGCTCTCGCCGAAGCTGCGCTGCCCCGCCGCCACGGCGGCCCGGATCGCCTCGGCTGGATGGCCCTTGCTCACCGCCAGCAGACGGCAGCCGGGAGGCAACGCAGCGGTGATCGCCTCGAGCCGCGCCGCCAAAGGCTCAGAGGCCAGTGGCTCAGATGAAGGTCTGGTCAAAGAGCTGTCGCCAGTGGGCATGGGCCTCAGCGCCATCCCGGCGCACCCGGGCCAGGTTCTGCTCGGCGAAGTGACGGGCATCCATCAACGGCACCACCTCAAAACTGGCGCCCCTGGGCTGCAGGGTCACCACAAAGAAGATCCGCTGGGCATACAGCGTGGCGTAGAGATCCCTGCCGTCGGGCACTGGCGCCACTCGGTAGAGCATCCCGAAGGTGGGGTGATTGAGATAGCGCTCGGTGGTCACTCAGCCTTCTGATCTGCAGGTATTAAAGAGCACCGACACGCCATCGTAAGACCAGGAACAATCCCAGCCCCAGGCTCACCAGCAGATTGGCGGCCCGCGCCGGCGGCGCCAGGCGGTGCAGCTGCCAGGGCGGCTGCCAGGTTCCGCCCCGGGCCAGCAGGGCCTCGGCCCCCTGCTCGGAGCGCAGCAGCAGGTTGGCCAGCAGCCTCTCCCCCACCCCCAGCACCAGCCCCAGGGAGAGCTGCCAGCCGAGCCGGCGCAGGTTCACCGCCCGGGTGGCCACGGAGCGCACCAGGTTCTGCAGTTCCTCCTGCACCAGCGGCAGGAAGCGCAACGACAACAGCAGGGTGAACCCCAGCCGCTCCACCGGCCAGCCCAGCCGCGCCAGGGGGGCCAGCAGCCAGCCGAACGACCACACCAGCTCCTCCGGTGGGGTGCTGAGCAGCAGCAGGTTGGCGCTGTGCACCAGGGTGAACAGCASATCGCCCAGCTCCTCCTGGGCATGGGCCCGGTCGCCGCTGGCCACGGCTTCCTTCAGCTCGTCGAGCTCCTCGTGCACCTTCTCCCACACGCCGCTGAGGTCGTCCCACTCGAAGCCGGCGGCGGCGGCCTGGCGGGAGATGGCCATGGCGCCGGCCAGGGCCGGCTGGCTGCGCACCTTGGGGCCGAGCCGCTCGCTCACCGGGCTGGCCGACTGCTGCGGCCGTTCGGCGGCCTTGATCGCGGCCCAGCTGGCCCGCACAGCGGCGCTGTCTTTGGCTTCGGCGCCGGCGAACACGTGGGGGTGGCGGCGGATCAGCTTGGCGCTGAGGCCCCGGGCGATCGCCTCCAGATCAAAGCGCCCCGCCTCCCTGGCGATCTGGGCGTGCAGCACCACCTGCAGCAGCAGGTCGCCCAGCTCCTCGCTGAGGTGGTCGTCATTGCCGTGGCGGATGGCATCGGCCACCTCGTGGGCCTCCTCCAGCACGTAGGGCAGCAGGGAGGCGTGGGTCTGCTCCAGGTCCCAGGGGCAGCCGCCGGCGGGATCCCGCAGCCGCGCCACCACGGCGATCAGTTCGGCCAGGGCGTTGAGGCTGGGATCGGCGGGCATCGGCCAGGGCCTCGGCAAGGGGACAGGGGGCCGCCCGGGCCTCAGCGGCGGCGGCGGCGGCGCAGCGGCCGGGGCAGCCGGGTGCGGAACGGCCGCCACTCCAGGCTGAGCACCTGGGCCGCCGACGCTTCACGCAGGAGTGGAGGCTGGGCCATGGCCTTCAGAGCCAGCGCCCGAGGGCCAGACCCAGAGCCAGGCCGAGGCCGTTGAAGGTCTGGAAGCGGAGGGCCAGAAACTTGCTGCCCGCAATCGCACTGGGGCTGTCGTGCTGTTGCTGCAGCAAGCCGATCAGCTGACGGCCGGGGGCCAGCGCCAGCCCGCCGAGCAGGGCGGTGAGGGGCCAGTGGCCCAGCAGCACCGGCGCCCACTGCAGCGCCAGGGTGAGGGCCACGAACCAGGGCACCAGGCCGGCAGCGGTAGCGGTGCCCAGCTGCACCACCGGGGATCGCTTGCCGTGATCCGCATCCTCCTCCACCTGATGGAAGTGGGAGCAGAACAGCACCAGGGTGGTGGCCACGGCCGCTCCACCGCCCAGCAGCAGGGCGGTGCGCCAGGGGATGCTGCTGGCGGCGGGGCCCAGGGCCAGCAGCGCCGCCGCCGTGGCCAGGGGCCCGAAGGCCAGCCAGCACAGCGGCTCCCCCAGACCGTGATAACCGAGGCGAAAGGGCGGGCCCTGGTACAGGTAGCCGAGGGCGCAGCAGCCCAGCACCAGCGCCAGCACCAGCGGCGTGCTGCGCCAGGCCACCAGGGCCATCAGCAGCAGCCCGGCCAGCAGAGCAGTCCGGGCCCAGCGGGCCACCGTGGCGCGGCGGCCGGTGAGGTTCACCAGGGAGTGGGGCTTGCCGTGGGTGTCCACGCCGGTCTCGGCGTCATGGACGTCATTGGCGAGGTTTTCCCAGGCCAGCAGCAGCACGGCCGCCAGCAGGAACAGCAGCAGCTGGTCGAGGCGCAGCACCTCGCCCTGCCCCCAGCGCCAGCCGGCCGCCAGCAGCGCCGGCATCACGGCCACGGCATACATGGGCCACTTGATCGCTGAGCGCCAGAGGCGCCGCCGCTCCTCGGCCGCGCCCGCCGCCTGCCCTGAACCCACGGCACCCAGCGCCGCCACGGACCCGGGCGCTGCGGCGTAACGGCTTGCGACGACCTCGGGCTCAGGCATGGGGACCGGGGGCGGCAACCGCGACAGGACCCATACATTTGAGCAGCTCTTCGCGGCGCCCCGGGCCCCAGCCGTTGCCGGCTCCTGATTCCTTCACCGATCTGCTGGCCCTGGCCAGCGAGGGCGCCCGCCAGGCGGACGAGGAGGGCGTGCTCAGCCTGGCCATGGCGATCGACCCGGGGGATCCGATGGCCCTGCTGCCCCACCTGGAGGGCGGCGACAGCTTCCGCTTCCTCTGGGACGGTGCCCCGGGGCTCTGCATCGCCGCCAGCGGCCGCACCAACAGCCTGGAGCTGAGCGGTCCGCGGCGCTTCGAGCTGGCCCAGCGCTTCGCCAGCGCCAGCCTCAACCGGCTGGCCGGGGCCCAGGTTGCCTGTCCGCCCCTGGCCAGGCCCAGGGTGCTGCTGGCCTTCGGCTTCTTCGACGCCCCCCTGGACACCAGCGTCGCCGCGATCCCTGGGGTGCAGGCCGTGCTGCCCCGCTGGCAGCTGAGCCGCCATGGCCAGCACTGCTGGCTGCGGCTGCAGCGGCCCCTGGGCGGCGGCGTCACGGCCCGCAGCCTGGCCGAGGAGCTCTGGGAGAAGGCCCGCGAGCTGGAGCGCCACAGCCACGCCTCAGCGGCCAGCGCCACGGTGGCGGTGGCCCTGCGCACGCCCTGGCAGGAGAACTACCTCCAGGCGGCGGCCCAGGCCCTGGAGCTGGTGGAGGGCGGCGCCCTGCAGAAGCTGGTGCTGGCCGTGCGCCAGCAGCTCACCCTCAGCGCCCAGCCCGATCCCCTGGGCCTGCTCGCCCCCCTGCGCCGCCACCAGGGCGGCAGCTGCCGGCTGCTCTGGCAGCGCTGCGCCGGATCGGCCCTGATCGGCGCCTCGCCGGAGCGGCTGCTCACCGTGCGCCAGGGCCAGCTGCGCAGCGATGCCCTGGCCGGCACCGCCCCCGCCGATGAACGGGCCGCCAGCCTGCTGCACTCCAACAAGGACCGCCTCGAACACGAGCTGGTGGTGGATACGATCACCGCGGTGCTCAGCCGGGCCGGCCTGAACCCGCGTCGGCCTCGGCATCCCCGCCTGGCCCGCCACGGCCAGCTGGTGCACCTGCACAGCCCGATCAGCGCCTGCCTGGGACGGCAGCAGCCCCTGGCCATCGCCGCCGCCCTGCACCCCACGCCGGCGGTGGCGGGTCTGCCGCGCCGCGAGGCCATGGCCTGGCTGCGCAACCTGGAGCCCTTTGAGCGGGGCCACTACGCCGCCCCGATCGGCTGGATCGACAGCGCCGGCGACCTCGACCTGCGGGTGGCGATCCGCAGCGGCACGGTGGAGGGCCGCCAGCTGGAGCTCACCGCCGGTGCCGGGCTGGTGCCGGGTTCGGCGGTGGACCGGGAGCTGCAGGAGGTGGCCCTCAAGCTGGGGGTGCTGCAACAGCAGCTCAACCTGCCCCAGCCCACGCGGCTGGCCGGGCCTGCCTGATCGATACCCCTCCATGACACAAGCGCTTCATGCCCTGCTGGCCGGGGCCCTCGCCGGCTCAGGGGTGCTGGCGGGCCTCGATCCCAGCCGCATCACCGCCCTGGGCCCAACCCAGCTGGCCATCGAGGAGGGTGAGCTCCTGTTTCGCCAGGGGGATCCCGGCGACCACGCCTATCTGGTGCTCACGGGGGTGGTGGGGCTGCACACCGGGCCGCCGGGCCAGCCGGATGGCTTCTTCCGCAAGGTGGTGCCCGGGGAGCTGGTGGGGGACTACGGCCCCCTCAGCGGGGAGCCCCGCTCCGCCTCAGCCCTGGCCCTCACGGCGGTTCAGGTGCTGCAGTTCGACGGCGACCAGCTCAACCAGCTGCTGGAGTGCGAGCCCGGGGTGCCATCCCGCTTCATCACGGCCCTGGCCGAGGCGGCCTCCGTGGGCCGCGACCCCGGCCGCATGCCGCTGCAGACGATCGTGATCCACGACGCCTGCCCCGGCTCGCCCCTGACCACGGCGGTGCGGCGCCTGCTGCCGGAGCAGCTGCGCCAGCTCAGCCAGGGCCTCGACGACCTCAGCATCAGCGGACCCTCCGAAGCTGACGACGACCCCGAAGCCGCCCTGCACGCCCGGCTGGTGGAGGCCACCCGCACAGGCCGTCCCGAGGTGATCGTCAGCGACGATCCAGGCGCCCTCAGCCGCCGCAACCGGCTGCTGGTGGATCGGCTGCTGATCCTCAGCGAGGGGGAGGCCAGCAGCATCCGCCTCCCCCAGGCCGAAGCTGGCGAGGCCCTGCTGGTGCGGCTCTGGCCAGCCGAGGAGCAGACCCCCCGCTCGCGGGACTGGGCCACGGCCCAGCCCTTCGCCCAGGTGCTGAACCTCAAGCCCGAGCGCCCCGATCACCTGGAGCGGCTGGCCCGGGCCACCCTGCGGCGCCAGCGGGTGCTGGTGCTGGGCGGCGGCGGCGCCAGGGGCTTCGCCCACGTGGGCGCGCTGGCGGCCCTGGAGGAGCTGGGTCTGCGCGACTTCGACATGGTGATGGGCGTGAGCATCGGCGCACTGGTGGCCTCCCTGGTGGCCTTTGAGCTGCCCGCCAGGGAGATCCTCAGCAATCTGGAGCGGGTGATCATCAAGGCGCGGCCCTACTCCTTCACCCTGCCGCGGGGCTCCCTGTTCACCCTGCGCAACTCCCGACGGGAATTGGAGCGCTTCTTCGGCAGTGCCCGGCTGCAGGACAGCTGGCTGCCGCTGCGCACCTTCTCCACCAACCTCGCCACCAACCAGCTGCAGGGCTGGGGCAGCGGCGACATCGCCACAGCGGTGATCGCCAGCATGTCGGTGCCGGGGATCTTTCCCCCCGTGGAAGACGGGCAGGGCCAGCTGAACGTGGATGGCGGCATCCTCAACAACCTGCCGGTGGCCGAGGCGCGCCGGCGCAGCAATGGCCGGGTCGTGGCCCTGTCGCTCGATCCCGATCCCGAACTCAGCCCTGAAGCTGGCGCCGATCCCGCCATGAAGCCCAGCAGTGAGCTCCAGCACCCCTCCCTGGGGCGCACCATCATCGACGCGATGATGTGCGGCTCCCACGCCACCACCCGGGCCCAGGAGCGGCTCGCCGATGTGATCCTGCGACCCGATATCGGCAGCTTTCCCTTCCTCGACTGGAAGCGCTACCAGGAGATCCACACGGTGGGCTACGAGAAGGCCATCCGGCAGCTCCAGGCTGGCTGGCCGCAGAACCGCTGAGGGCTAAGGAGGCTCTGGAAAACCCGAGCCATCCGCGCGAAAATATCCCTGTAATCGCAGGCGCGGACTGGGTTCATGGGCAGCAAGCAGCTCGGATTCGGTGATTACGGGCAGACCACGGCCAAGAAT
>NZ_JADEWP010000111.1:0-8436 GCF_015207535.1 Cyanobium sp. LEGE 06143
GGCTGCGGGAGCCGCCGCGGCCACGGCGGCGATGTCGGCCTCGCTCTCCACGATCAGGCCGATCGTTTCACCCACCGGCGCCGTGCCGCCGGCCGGCATCAGCACGGCGGCCAGGAAGCCCTCCTGGAAGGCCTCCACGTCCATGTCGGCCTTGTCGCTCTCCACCACGAGCACCGATTCGCCCCGCTCGACCCGATCGCCGGGCTGCTTGAGCCACTCCACGATCTTGCCCTCCGTCATGGTGGAGGAGAGGGCGGGCATGAAGATTTCGTGGGTGGCCAACGGGGTGCGCCGCGCGGAATGGGCGGATTTTACGAGGCGCCTTCCACCGCTTCGATCACGCCATCGCGCACCAGGACCGAGGCGTGCAGTTTTTCCACCAGGTTGTCGCCCACCTGCACCGTGCAGAAGCTCTCCAGCTGCCCCTGCTCCACGATCTGCTCCATCTCCAGCTCGCGCACCTGGCGTTGCTGCTCCAGCATCTGGCGCTTCTGTTCCTCGAGCTCGGATCGCTTCGCCGCCACCTGCTGCTGCACTGACCCCACCTGCTCCTGCACCCGGGGGTCGAGGGGGTTGGCGCTCTGGCGGCGGATCTCATCGATCACCTGCTGCCCCTCCTGCTCCAGCTGGGCCAGCTGGGCGTCACTGGTGGCGAGGCCATTGCTCAGTTCCCGCTCCGCATCCTCCTTCCAGCGCGGGGTGACCACAGCGCGCACGGTGATGGAGCGCTTGATCGAAAGACTGGCGTCGGCCATGGGGGAAGGGAGGCAGCAGTCAGGTTGTCAGCGCGGCGGGTGCTGGTCAACCGACGGACGCTCAGTGGGGCCGATACAGCGCCTCGATCGCGGCGGCATCGCGGCTGGCGATGCGGTCACGGCGCTGCTTGAGGGTCTGGGTGAGCAGGCCGTTGTCGAGGCTGAAGGGCTGCACCAGCGCCACCCCCCCCAGCCGCTCCTCGGGCCGGGAGCCTGGCCGGGCAGCCAGCAGGCGGTTGCACTCACGGGTCAGGGCCCGCAGCAGGGCCGGCTCCGCCGGCTGCCCCTGAGCCCAGGTGAGGCCCGCCTCGGCCGCGAACGCCACCAGCTGCTCGGGCCGGGGCACCAGCAGGGCCCCCAGCTGCTTGCGGTCCTGCCCCACCAGCATCACCTGCTCCAGCAGCGGACTGGCCACCAGGGCATCCTCCAGGGGGCCGGGCTCGATGTTCTCACCGCTGCTGAGCACGATCGTGTCCTTGGCCCGGCCGGTGAGCACCAGGGAGCCATCGGGCAGCAGATGGCCCAGATCCCCCGTGTCGAACCAGCCCTCGGCGTCCAGCACACGGGCGCTGGCCTCGGGCTTGTGCCAGTAGCCCCACATCACCTGGGGGCCACGGGCCAGCACCAGCCCCCGCTGCCCCAGGGTCAGGGGCCGATGACTCTCGGGGTCGGCCACTCTGATCGCCGTGCCGGGCAGGGGCTGGCCGGCGCTGCCGCGGCGGTTGGCCCAGGGGCGGCGGCAGGTGAGCACCGGGCTGGTCTCGGTGAGGCCGTAGCCCACCAGCAGCTCGATGCCGATCGCCTCGAAGAAGCCATCCACGTGCAGGGCGAGGGCACCACCGCCGCTGATCGCCGTGCGCAGCCGTCCGCCCACCAGCTGGGTGCGCACCTTCGGCCACAGCACCGCGCCGGCCAGACGATGCAGCGGCCAGCGCAGCAGCGCCTCGAGGGCGGCCCAGGCCCGGCTCGCCGGCGGCTCGGGGCTGAGGGTGAGATCGAGCATGCGGCGACGGGCCAGCCCCTGGGCGCGGCTGTTGGCCAGGGCGGCGCCGATCAGCCGCTGGCGGGGGGCCGGCATGCTGCGCAGGGCGTCCTCGAAGCCCGCCAGGATCGCCTCCCACAGCCGTGGCACGCTGATCAGATAGTGAGGTTGCACCCGCTGCAGGTCGGGCCGCAGCTGCTTGAGCGTGGTGTAGGTCTGATGGCAGCCGCAGGCCAGCAGGAAGTACTCGGCGCTGCGCTCGTAGGAGTGCCAGATCGGCAACACGCTCACCACCCGGTCACCGGGCTGGGGTGTGACGGCCACACCCAGGTGGCGCAGCTGGTGCAGCAGGTTGGCGTGGGTGAGCGGCACACCCTTCGGCTGGCCTGTGGTGCCGGAGGTGTAGAGAATCGTGGCCAGGGCCTGGGGATCGGCCGGTGGCGGCGGGGCCGGCCGGCCGGCCGCCAGGGCTTCAGCACCCCGCTGGGCCAGCTCCTGCCAACCCATCAGCGCCGTGCCTGAGGGGGTTTCGCCGGCAGGCGGCTCCCCCTCGATCAGCACCACGAAGCGCAACGCCGCCAGAGCGGCTGGCGGCAGCTCGAGCTGCCGCCACAGGGCCGCCGACTCCACCACCAGGCCGATGGCGCCGGAGTCCTCCAGGATGTAACGCAGCTCCTCCACCGGAGCGGCGCTGCCGCGCACGGCATCGGCAGCACCGCAGCGCATCAGCCCCTGGTCGGCCTGCAGCCAGCGGCTGCCGTTCTCGGCAAAGATCGCCACCACGTCACCGCTGGCCACGCCAAGAGTGCTCAAGCCTGCCGCCAGCTGCTCAATCCGCTCCTGGAGCTGGCGGTAGCTCAGCGACTCGGGCACTGCCGCATGGGGGGCCTCCAGGGCCGGCGCATCGCCGTAGCGCTCGGCCAGCAGCGGCCAGAGGCCGTGAATCCCGCTGAGCTGGCTCCAGTCGCTGTGCAGGGCCAGGGCCTGCTGGTCGCGACGGCTGCCGCTCCAGTGGATCTCGGCAAGCTCAGGAGCGACCTCAGGAGCGGCAGATGAGGGAGCTGGCGACACGGGCTCTGCCCAGAGAGTCACCATCGTTACCATCCCTGGAGCTGTTCGTGGGGTGCCGGGGGGCGCAGGTTCAGCTGGAACCGCTGGGCGAAGGCCGCCAGCAGCGGGGTGCGCAGCCCCGCGGCCGTGAGGCTGGGATTCAGGTCGGTGAGCCGGCCCACGCGCTGATCGGCCAGACCGCAGGGCACCACCGCCTCGAAGCCGGCCAGATCGGCCTCCACGTTCAGGGCCAGGCCGTGCTGGCTGATCCAGCGCCGTCCCCCCACTCCGATCGCCGCCACCTTGCGGCCCTCCAGCCACACACCGGTGAGCCCCTCGATGCGCTCACCGCGCAGGGCCAAGCCCGCCAGCAGGTCGATCACCACCTGCTCCAGCTGGCGCAGGTAGAGGTGCAGGTCAGCCCCGTGGCGGCGCAGGTTGAGCACCGGATAGAGCACCAGCTGGCCCGGGGTGTGGTGGGTCACCTCGCCGCCGCGGTCGATGCGGTGCAGAGGGAAGGGCAGGGCACTGGGGGGAGAGCGCAGGAAGGCCTCCGAGGCTCCGCGCCCCAGGGTGTAACAGCTCTGGTGCTCCAGCAGCAGCACGGCATCGGGTCCCTCAGGGGCAGCCAGCAGGCGCTGCTGCAGCTGCCGCTGGGCCCGCCAGGCCGGCTCGAACGCCACTGGAAGGCGGGATTCAAAAAGGATTGCGTCGAGCGGGGGGGGCACCGGCAGGCGTTCCTAGCGTGGGGATGAACCAGCAACGGAGCCGGCTGCTATCTGATGAAACTGCTGATCCATGGCCGCAATCTTGAAGTCACCCCCGCCATCCGGGAGTACACCGAAACCAAACTGACCCGAGCCATCAGCCACTTTGAGGGCATGGTCAAGGAGGCTGACGTGCACCTCTCGGTGGCCCGCAACCCCCGCGTGCCCCAACAGATCGCCGAGGTGACGATGTTCGCCAACGGCACCGTGATCCGGGCCCAGGAACACAGCGACAACCTCTACGCCAGCATCGACCTGGTGGCCAGCAAGCTCACCCGTCAGCTGAACCGCTACAAGGAGCGCATCCACGAGCGCCATCAGGGCCCGGTGCATCGCTCCGCCCGCGACGAGGAGGCCGGTGCCGCCGCCCTGCCACCCCCCGGCGGCAGCCTCACCGATGGCRAGGAGCCGGAACTCCCCAACCGCGGCGTGCGGCGCAAGTACTTCTCCATGCCGCCCATGACCCTGGATGAAGCCACCCACCAGCTGGAGTTGATCGACCACGACTTCTACGTGTTCCGGGAGGCCGAGACGGGGCAGATCCAGGTGGTGTATCACCGCAACCATGGGGGCTTCGGGGTGATCCAGCCGAAGGAGGCGTGAGTCGCGAACGCCCCGATCTCATCCCCCTGATCGAGCACGCCCTGCTGGATCCCCTGCAGGGCAGCGAGGCCATCCAGCAGGGCTGTGATCAGGCCCGCCACTACGGCTTCGCCGGCCTGTGCGTGGCCTCACGCTGGGTGGATGAGGCCCGCCAGCGCCTGCCGCTGGCGAGCTCGGGCCGCGGCTCCGGGCCGCGCCTGATTGCCGTGGTGGGATTCCCGTTCGGAGCGGTGCCCGCCGCCGTGAAACGGGCCGAGGCCGAGGCCGCCGCCGCCGCCGGGGCCGACGAGCTCGATGTGGTGCCCGACTTCGGCGCCCTGGCCGACCGGGACAGCGCCAGGGTGCTCGATGAGCTCTCGGCCCTCTGCGAGCTCGGGCTGCCCGTGAAGGTGACCCTGGAGGCGGGGCGCCTGGAGCCCGAGGCCCTGGCCCTGCTGGTGGAAATCAGCATCGATGCCGGCGCCCGCTTCCTCAAGAGCGGCGCCGGCTTCGGGCCGCCGGTGACCGCGGCCCTGGTGGCCCAGCTGCGCGACCTGGCCCGGGGCCGGGCCGGCATCCAGGCCTCCGGCGGCATCAGCGMCCTCGAGCAGGCCGTGGAGCTGGTGGAGGCTGGCGMCAGCCGCCTGGGCACCAGCCGGGGGGTGGCCCTCGCCCTGGCCCAGAAGAGCTGAGGCGCCTGTGGCTGAGGAACGGCTGGACAGCCTGGCCCTGAGCAGCAGGCCCCTGGGAGAGAGCGACCGCCTGCTCACTGTGCTCAGTGAGGCGCACGGGCTCAGCCGCCTGGCCGTGCCCGGGGCCCGCAAACCCCGCAGCAGCCTGGCGGCGGCCGTGCCCCTGGCCCATCTGCAGCTGCAGGTGGGTGGACGCAGCGGCCTGCGACGGGTGCGCCAACTACGGGTGCTGCACAACTACAGCCAGCTGGCCCAGCGCCTGGAGACCCTCGCAGCCGCCCAGGCCCTGGCTGAACTCTGCATGGCCCTGGTGCCCACAGACGAGCCGGTGCCGGGAATGCTCACCACCGTGCTGATGCATCTGGGTCGGCTGGAGCTGCTGGTGCGCGATCGCAGCGACAACCTGGAGGCCCTCGCCGTGGCCGTGCAGGCGGCAGTGCACTTGCTGGCCCTCGGCGGCTACGCCCTCCCCCTGAGCAGCTGCTGCCGCAGCGGGGCGCCCCTGGACCCTCCCGTGGGCACCTGGGAGTGGCGCTGCAGCCTGCTGCCCGGCGAGGGCTTCGCGATCGGCGCCATCGCCGGAGCCCGGGTGGTGCTGAATGCCTCCGAACTGGCCCTGCTGCAACGGCTGCCGCGGGCCACCCTGCCCCGCCGCCGCGACGGGGCCCTGATGGGCCCCCAAGTCGTGTGGCTGCACCTGCTGGAGCTGCTGGAGTGCTGGTGCGGCGAGCATCTGAGCCGGCGCCCCCGATCCTTCCGGCTGCTGCGGCAGGGGATCGAAACCGCCTCCGGACCGCCCTGAAACGGCCCTGAGCCATCATGGGCAGCCGTGCTCGGGGCCAATCCAGCTTGACCGGCAGTCCAGAGGGCTCCCCTGTGAGCAGGGGGCCGGGCCCAGGCAGGACCAGATCAGGGATCCAGGCCGTGCTGGCCTTACCCGACTTCCGCCTGCTCTGGCTGGGGCAGATCTTCTCCCAGCTGGCCGACAAGTTCTACATCGTGCTGATGGTGTTCCTGATCGCCCAGACCTGGGTGCGCGGTACGCCGGATGCCAACCCCGCCCTGGCCGAGGCCGCCACGGCGATGCGGATGGATCTGCCCGAGACCAGGGCCCAGATGATCACGCTGCTGGCCACGGGCATCTACGTGGCCAACACCCTGCCCGCGATGCTGCTGGGCACCGTGGCCGGCGTCTGGGCCGACCGCTGGCCCAAACGCACCGTGATGGTGGCCTCCAATGGCCTGCGGGCAGCGCTGGTGCTGTTCGTGCCCTTCTGTCTGGTGGACAGCCCGCTGTGGCTGGGGCTGAGCGTGGGCTACTGGGGCCTGGTGCTGATGACCTTTCTGGAATCGGTGCTCACCCAGTTCTTTGCGCCGGCTGAGCAGGCCGCCATCCCCCAGCTGGTGCCGAGCCAGCACCTGCTGGCGGCCAATTCCCTCTATCAGGCCACCAGCATGGCGGCCACGATCGTGGGCTTTGCCCTCGGCGATCCGATCCTGCGGCTGCTGCAGCGGGTCCTGGCCGGGATCGGCATCGAGGGGGGTGAATTCCTGTTGCTGCCCACCTGCTACGGCATCGCGGCCCTCTCGATCTCCCGCATCCGCTGGCGGGAATCGCCCCGGCCGGTGGCCCGCACGTCGGTGCTGTCAGAGATCCGCCAGGGACTGGCCGTGGTGCGGGAGCGGCCGCCGGTGGCCCGGGCCATGGGCCAGCTGGTGCTGCTCTACAGCCTGCTGGCGGCCCTCTACGTGCTGGCCATCAGCCTGGCCTCGGCGGTGCCGGGGCTCGGTCCAACCCGTTTCGGCACGCTGCTGGCCATGAGTGGCCTGGGATTGGGGATCGGCGCCCTGGCCGTGGCCCAGCTGGGTCAGCGGCTGCCGCGCCGCAGCCTGGCCGCCGCCGGCCTGGGCACGATCGGCTGGAGCCTGCTGCTGCTGGGCCAGCTGCGCGGCAGTCTCGTGTTCACCCTGCTGCTCTGCGGGGTGCTGGGGGTCGGCGCCGCGATGCTGGCGATCCCGGCCCAGACCACGATCCAGGAAGACACCCCCGAGGCGATGCGGGGCAAGGTGTTCGGCCTGCAGAACAACCTGATCAACATCGCCCTGAGCCTGCCCTTGGTGCTCGCCGGTGCGGTGGTGAGCCGCTGGGGTCTGCTGCCGGTGCTGTGGGCGCTGGCCTCGATCACCCTGGTGGCGGCCCTGGCCGAGCAGCCCTGGCGCCGCTGGTAGCGTCAGGGGAAGACGCGCGAGGCTGGGTGGCTCAGATTGCCTGGCTAGGCAAGAAATCTCCCTTCTGCGGCAACGTCACCTACGGCCTCACCACGACGTATGCCCTGCGGGAGCGCGGCCACGGCGTGAGCTTCATCCACTTCGACACCCCTGCTACCCAGCTCGGGCGCCCTGGGGTCGAGCCCGGTGGCCTGGCGCCTGAGGCCGTCGGTCGCTGGGGGGGCTCGAACCTGAGGCGCCGCGGGCAGCGCAGCCGTGCTGGTGGTGCCGGGGGCAGGCTGGGGGACGGGGCAGTGCTGGACCTGCCGGAGGCGGTGCATGACCTGGGCCCGGTAGGGGCGCCTTCCCCAGGCGGAACGGACCCGGAGGTGATCCTCTCCTACCTGGTGAAATCCCAGGTGTACACGATTCCCTCACCCGGGGCCCAGCGTGAGTTGCGGGAGTCGCTGGAGCGGCTGCGCCCCGATCTGGTGCACGCCAGCCTCACCCTGTCCCCGCTCGACTTCCGGCTGCCGGACCTCTGCCAGCAGCTGGGCCTGCCGCTGGTGGCCACCTTCCATCCGGCCTTTGACGCCAGCCTGCGCAACCTCACGGCCGGCACCCAGCAACTCACCTACCAGCTTTACGCCCCCGCCCTGGCTCGCTTCGACCGGGTGATCGTGTTCTCCGATCGCCAGGCAGAGGTGCTGATGCGGCTGGGGGTGAGGCCCGAACGCCTCGCCGTGATCCCTAACGGCGTGGACAGCGACACCTGGACGCCCGCCCCAGCCGCTCCCTCCAAAGAACTGCAGGCCCTGCGCCACCAGTTCGGCGGCAGCCGCGTGTTCCTGTACATGGGCCGGATGGCCACCGAGAAGAACGTGGAGGCCCTGCTCAGGGCCTGGCGGCTGGTGCGCCCCGCTGGCTGCAGGCTCGTGATCGTCGGTGATGGTCCCCTGCGGGCCGCCCTCCAGGGCGCCTCCCAGGACGATGACGTGGTGTGGTGGGGCTACGAGCCCAACCTGGCCACCCGGGTGGCGCTGCTGCAGCTGGCCGAAGTGTTCCTGCTGCCCTCCCTGGTGGAGGGCCTCTCCCTGGCCCTGCTGGAGGCCATGGCCTGTGGCACGGCCTGCATCGCCACCGATGCCGGCGCCGATGGCGAGGTGCTGGATGGCGGGGCCGGCATCGTGATCAGCACCCAGGGGGTGACCACCCAGCTGCGCACCCTGCTGCCGGTCCTGCGGGACCAGCCCGTGCTCACCACCGAGCTGGGGCGGCGGGCGCGGGCCCGGGTGCTGGAGCGCTACACCCTCAGCCGCAATCTCGACGCCCTCGAGCGGCTCTACGGGGAGCTGATCGGCAAGCCCACGCTGGCCGCCTGATCCCCAACCCCCTCAGCC
>NZ_JADEWP010000114.1:0-8307 GCF_015207535.1 Cyanobium sp. LEGE 06143
GACCCGGGGGGGCACCGGGGCAGGGCCTGGAGCGGAGCTCCGCACCAGAATCGTCAGGGCACCATCCTGACCCACGCTCCGCCATCCGTTCAGGCTGCCGGGCTGAGCTGGCGCCCGGCAGGGGAGGACTGGAGCCCTTCAGCGGCAGCCGCCACCGCCTGGGCGCACTGCTTGCCACTGAGCACCGCCCCCTCCATGGAGGCCAGATAGCGCTGCATGGTGTAGTCGCCGGCCAGAAAGAAGTTGGCGATCGGCGAGGCCTGATCCGGGCGCAGTTTCTGGCAACCGGGCACCGTCTTGTAGACGGACAACGGCGTTTTGACCACGATCGACTTGCGCAGCTGGGCCTGGTTCTCACCGGTGAAGTGCATCGGGAACAGGCGCTTGAGCTCCTCCATGGTGGCCGCCACGATCTCCTCATCCGGCCGGCCGATCCAGTCCTTGGCGGGGGCGAACACCAGCTCCAGCATCGAGCGGTTCGGATCTTCGTATTCGCGGCAGGTGTTGCTCATGTCGGCGTAGACACTGAGCAGGGGACTGCGGCTGAACAGCAGGTGATCGATCGTGGTGAGCTTGCGGTCGAACCAGAGATGGATGTTGATCACCGGCACTCCCTTGAGGCCATCGAGCTTCTGGAAGTAGGGCATGGCCTTCCAGGGCTCAGGCAGCAGCAACTTGAAGGGATCCACCGGCAGGGCACTCACGTAGGCATCGGCCTCGAGGGTGTAGGCCTGCATGCCCTTGATCCCGGCGATGCGAAAGCCCTGAACGGTGCCGTCCGGGTTCAGGGCGATCTCCCTCAGGGGCGCGTCGAGATGCACCTCGCCGCCGCGGGCGGTGACGTAGTCAACGATCGGCTGACACAGGCGCTGCGGTGGGTTGCCGTCGAGGAAGGCCATCTTGGAGCCATCGCCCTCCTGCAGGAAGCGATTCAGGGCGGTGAGCACCACGGTGCTGGAGATCTCATCGGGATCGATGAAGTTCAGCGCCTTGGCCATGGCGATGAACACCTCATCATTCACCCGCTCTGGAATGTTGTGGATCTGCAGCCACTCAGTCCAGGAATACTTATCACACTCTTCCACATAACCTTGCCCCCGCAGCATGGCCGGCACCAGGCCCAGCCCGAAGGAAATCTTCTCCGGCCAGGTGAGCATGTCGTTGTTGCCCAGAATCGCGGCCACACCGTTGAAGGGTGCTGGGATCTCCGGAAAATCAAACCGGCTGTAGGTGCCTGGCGTTTCCTTCTGATTGAAGATCATCGAGTGGCTCTTCCACTGCAGCCGATCTTCAATGTCCAGCTCCTTGAAGAGCTGGCGCATGTTGCGGTAAGCCCCGAAAAAGATGTGCAGCCCGGTCTCGTACCAGTCGCCGTCCTCGTCCTGCCAGGCGGCCACCTTGCCCCCGAGCACGTCGCGTGCCTCCACCACCACCGGAGTGTGACCGGCATCGCAGAGGTACTTGGCCGTGGCAAGACCCGCCAGTCCGGCACCGGCGATCGCGACCCGCATAGCCCAGGGAACAAAGAAGGTCAACCATAAAGGTGGCTGCCTGAGCAGCGCGGCGCCGGGGCCACGGCTGGCCGCGCCCAGGTGTTCCTAAAGTCGAAGCGTTGGCTGCGCCCCACATCACCCCATGGCTGATTCCAGTTCCGCAGCCACGCTGCTGAAATCCACCACCCGCCACGTGCGCCTGTTCACGGCCCGGCTTGAGGGACAGGACCTGGTGCCCGACCCCAGCCAGCTCACCCTGGACGTGGATCCCGACAACGAATTCGTGTGGGAGCCGGCGGTGCTGGAGAAGGTGCAGCAGCACTTTCGCGAGCTGGTGGCGGCCCATGCCGGCGCCGAGCTGAGCGAATACAACCTGCGCCACATCGGCTCCGAGCTGGAGGGCCAGATCCGTCAGCTGCTCCAGGCCGGCGAGCTGCGCTACAACCCCGACTGCCGCGTTCTCAACTACTCCATGGGCCTGCCCCGCACGCCTGATTCCCCGTGACTCGCGCCCCCCGCCGCTACGACGACGAGCGCCCCGGCGCCTACCGCCGGGCCGATACGCGACCGACGCGACCGGGAGATCGCTTCGATGACCGTGCCGGCCCTGATCGCTTTCGCCGCGACCGTGCCGGGCGCGATTCCGGCCGCTACGAGAGCGATCGCTACGAGGCGGAGCTGAACCGCAGGCGCGGCGGCGGTGGCGGTGGCGGCGGACCCGGTGGCGGCGGGCCAGGAGGCAGTGGCTCGGGGGGCGGCGTGCCGATTCAGCTCAACGTGGCCACCGTGGCCGTTCTGGCCGGTGTGCTGGTGGTGGGCATCGGCATCGGTACTGGCATCTCCAGCACCACCCAGGGCAACCAGGGGAACATCGCCAGCTCCCAGCAGCTCGACATGGCCGTGCCCGATCCGGAGTTCTGCCGGCAGTGGGGAGCCAGTGCCTTCGTGATGGACATTGAGCTGTACACCACGATGAACCCCAGCACCAGCTTCGTCACCCAGCCCGCGCTCAGGCCCGGCTGTGTGATCCGGCGGGAGAACTGGAGCGTGCTGGAGCGGGAGGGCGCCGTGACCGCCGAGCAGATGCGCCAGTGCAAGCAGCGGATGAACACCTTTGCCTATGTCGGCTCGGTGAAGGACCAGCCGATCGTGCGCTGCGTCTACCAGACCGACATCAGCGAGAACAAGTTCCTCACCAAGGGCGTGGCCGACGACACGGTGGGCATCACCCCTGAGGCCGACCAGTTCTGAGCCTGAGCCGCCGCTAGGTGGCGGCCGCCGTGGGGCTGGCCTCAGGGGCCGGCTGCTGCAGCGGACGGCGCAGGGGGCTGTCGGGGCTGGCGAAGGCGGGCAGCACCTCCTGCCGGAAGGCCTCCGAGGCCCTCGAGCAGTAGCGGGCAGGGTGGCTGATCAGTTTGAGCTGGCGACGCACCGACAGGTCGGCCACCTGGACCCGATGCAGGGTGGAGGCTGAGAGCTCCCTCTCGATCGACACCACCGGCAGAAAAGCCGCCCCCAGGCCCGACTGCACGGCGTTCTTGATCGCCTCGAAGGAGTTCAGTTCCATCTCGATCTTGAGGCGGCTCAGATCGAGGCCGGAGCGGGCCAGCAGCTGGTCCACCATCTTGCGGGTGGTGGACTGGGCATCGAGACAGACAAAACCCAGCCGGTAGAGGTCTTCCTTGGTGAGTTCCTGGAGGCGGGCGAGGGGATGCTTGGTGGGGAGCACCAGGGCCAGTTCATCACTGGCGTAGGGCACCACCTGCAGCAGCTCGTTGAGTTCGGGGGGCAGCTCGCCGCCGATGATGGCGAGATCCAGCTGGCCGTTGGCCACGCTCCAGCCGGTGCGCCGGGTGCTGTGCACCTGCAGCTGCACGGCCACATCGGGGTATTTCAGCCGGAACAGCCCGATCATGCGCGGCATCAGATAGGTGCCGGTGGTCTGGCTGGCACCCACCAGCAGGGAGCCCCCCTTGAGGTTGTGGAGGTCCTCAAGGGCGCGGCAGGCCTCCTGGCACTGGCTCAGGATCCGATCGCAGTAACTGAGCAGCAGATGCCCCGCCTCGGTGAGCTGGGCCTTGCGGCCGCCACGGTCGAACAGGGACACGCTGAGCTGCTTCTCCAGGTTCTGGATCTGGAGACTCACGGCGGGCTGGGTCACATAGAGGCTGTCGGCAGCCTTCTTGAAACTGCCCTCACTGGCGATCGCCCGCAGGATCCGGAGCTGGTCAAGGGTGAAAGGCAGATCAGCCATAGGGCCCGCCGGCCAGCACCAGGATGCAAGCCGCGACTCTAGGGGGCCTGCTGGACGCCAGAATCGCCAGCTTCACAACATCCTCGGCCCGTGTCCTCCAGCTCCCTTCACCACACCAGCTGGGTGATGCTGGCCCTGCTGCTGGCCTTCGCCGTGCTGCACAGCGGCGGCGCCTCCCTGCGCCAGTGGGGCGTGGCCCGCATCGGTGAGCGGGCCTGGCGCCTGATCTTCGCCGCCCTCAGCATTCCTGCCGCGGTGGTGGTGGTGGGCTACTTCCTGGCCCACCGCTACGACGGCGTGCGGCTCTGGGACCTGCAGGCCCAGCCCTGGATCGTGCCCGTGGTGTGGGTGGGAACGGCCATCAGCTTCCTGTTTCTGTACCCCGCCACCTACAACCTGCTGGAGATCCCGGCGCTGCTGAAGCCTCAGGTGCGGCTGTACGCCACCGGGATCATCCGCGTCAGCCGCCATCCCCAGGCCGTGGGCCAGGTGCTCTGGTGTGCCACCCACCTGCTCTGGATCGGCACGAGCTTCACCCTGGTGACCTGCGCCGGCCTGATCGCCCACCACCTGTTCGCGGTGTGGAACGGCGACCGCCGCCTGCTCAACCGCTTCGGCCCCGCCTTTGAGGAGCTGCGCGCCAGCACCTCGATCCTGCCCTTCCGCGCCGTGCTCGACGGCCGCCAGCGCCTGGTGGCGTCGGAGTTTCTGCGCCCGGCCCAGCTGGGCATCGTGATCGCGGTGGGTCTGTTCTGGTGGGCCCACCGCTTCATCGGGGTGGGGGCCACGGCCTTTTCCCGCACTGGCCTGGGGCACTGGCTGGCCTGATCCCAAACCACCAGGGCGTGCTGGCAATCCCCCATCGGCAGCCGGCGCTCCCGGGCGCACTGCCTACACTCGGCCCAGCCCGTGCCCGCCGGATGCCTTCAACCGCTGAACTCGCCTGGTTGATCCCGGTGTTGCCCCTGGCAGGAGCCTGCCTGGTGGGGCTGGGTCTGATCAGTTTCAACCGCACCGTGAACCGGCTGCGCAAACCCGCCGCCCTGCTGCTGATCAGCTGCGTGGGCGCTGCCGCCGTGCTCAGCTTCGCCGTGCTGGCGGAGCAGCTCTCAGGGGCGGGCCCCACGGAGATCCTGTTCAACTGGGCCAGCGCCGGCAGCTTCAACCTGCAGATGGGCTTCCGCGTCGATCCCCTCGGCGCCGTGATGCTGGCCCTGGTCACCACCATCGCCCTGCTGGTGATGGTGTATTCCGATGGCTACATGGCCCACGACAAGGGCTATGTGCGCTTCTTCACCTATCTGGCCCTGTTCAGCAGCTCGATGCTGGGGCTGGTGATCAGCCCCAACCTGCTCGAGATCTACGTGTTCTGGGAGCTGGTGGGCATGTGCTCCTACCTGCTGGTGGGCTTCTGGTACGACCGCGACGGAGCCGCCAACGCCGCCCAGAAGGCCTTCGTGGTGAACCGGGTGGGCGACTTCGGCCTGCTGCTGGGGATCCTGGGGCTGTTCTGGGCCACGGGCAGCTTCGGTTTCGAGGAGATCGGCACCCGCCTCAGTGAGGCCGTGGGAGCGGGCACCATCAGCGCCGGCGTGGCGGTGATCCTCTGCCTGCTGGTGTTCATGGGGCCGATGGCCAAGTCGGCCCAGTTCCCCCTGCACGTGTGGCTCCCCGATGCGATGGAGGGCCCCACGCCGATCTCAGCCCTGATCCATGCCGCCACCATGGTCGCGGCTGGGGTGTTCCTGGTGGCCCGGCTCCAGCCGCTCTACGACGCCTTCCCGCTGGTGAACCTGGTGATCGCCGTGGTGGGCACCATCACCCTGTTTCTGGGGGCCTCCATCGCCCTCACCCAGATGGATCTCAAGAAGGGGCTGGCCTACAGCACAGTGAGCCAGCTCGGCTACATGATGCTGGCGATGGGCTGCGGCGCCCCGGTGGCTGGCATGTTCCACCTGGTCACCCACGCCTTCTTCAAGGCGATGCTGTTCCTGGGCTCCGGCTCGGTGATCCACGCCATGGAGGAGGTGGTGGGCCACGAGCCCGTGCTCGCCCAGGACATGCGCCTGATGGGGGGGCTGCGCAGGTTCATGCCCGTGACCAGCACCACCTTTCTGATCGGCTGCGTGGCGATCAGCGGCATTCCTCCCCTGGCCGGCTTCTGGAGCAAGGACGAGATCCTGGGCCAGGCCTTCAACAGCTTCCCGCTGCTCTGGGCCATGGGCTTCATCACCGCCGGGATGACCGCCTTCTACATGTTCCGGCTCTACTTCCTCACCTTCGAGGGCAGCTTCCGCGGCAACGACGCCGCGCTGAAGACCCAGCTGCTGAGCGCCGCCGGTGGGGCCTCCAATGAGGGCGACGAGCACGGCCACGCCCACGCCGAGCATCCGCACGAATCCGGTTGGCAGATGGCCCTGCCCCTGGCCGTACTGGCGGTGCCTTCGGTGCTGATCGGCCTGCTGGGCACCCCCTGGAACAGCCGCTTTGCGGCCCTGCTGGAGCCGGAGGAGGCCGCCGAGATGGCGGCGCAGTTCAGCTGGGGCGAGTTTCTGCCTCTGGCGGGAGCGTCGGTGGCGATCTCCAGCGCCGGCATCGGCCTGGCGGTGCTCGCCTATGCCCTGCACAAGATCGACCTGGGCCAGGCCGTGGCCGGCCGCTTCCCGGCCGTGAACGCCTTCCTGGCCAACAAGTGGTATCTCGATGCCATCAACGAGAAGCTGTTCGTGAAGGGCAGCCGCAAGCTGGCCCGCTCGGTGCTGGAGGTGGACTCGAAGGTGGTGGACGGGGTGGTGAACCTCACCGGCCTGGTCACCCTGGGCAGCGGCGAGGGGCTGAAGTACTTCGAGACCGGCCGGGCCCAGTTCTATGCCCTGATCGTGTTCGGGGGCGTGGTGGGCCTCGTGGTGCTGTTCGGCTCGCTCGGCTGAGCCGATGGCCTGCCGGCCTTGCGTCTGATCCCGTCAGCCCTACGGACTGTGTGCCTCCCCCCACCGTAGGAGTGTTCACCTAGCGGGCATTTCTACACTCCGCCCAACGGAACCCTTGCCTTCAGTGCCTTTCCCCTGGCTCAGCGCCGCGATCCTGTTCCCGATCGGCGCGGCCCTGCTGATTCCCTTCGTGCCCGACAAGGGCGATGGCAAGCAGGTGCGCTGGTACGCCCTCGGCATCGCCCTCACCACCTTCCTGATCACGGTGGCCGGCTACCTCAACGGCTACGACCCCTCCGTGGAGGGTCTGCAGCTGGTGCAGCGGGTGGAGTGGCTGCCGGATCTGGGGCTGGCCTGGTCGGTGGGTGCCGACGGCCTCTCGATGCCGCTGATCCTGCTCACCAGCTTCATCACCGCCCTGGCCGCCCTGGCCGCCTGGCCGGTGACGTTCAAGCCGAAGCTCTTCTACTTCCTGCTGCTGGCCATGGACGGCGGCCAGATCGCGGTGTTTGCCGTGCAGGACATGCTGCTGTTCTTCCTGGCCTGGGAGCTGGAGCTGCTGCCGGTGTACCTGCTACTGGCCATCTGGGGCGGCAAGAAACGCCAGTACGCCGCCACCAAGTTCATCCTCTACACCGCCGGCAGCTCCCTGTTCATTCTGATTGTGGGTCTGGCGATGGCCTTCTACGGCGGGGACGTCAGCTTCGAGTACACGACCCTGATGGCCAAGGAGTTCGGCACCAAATTCCAGGTGCTCTGCTACGCGGGCCTCCTGATCGCCTTCGGCGTGAAGCTGCCGATCGTGCCGCTGCACACCTGGCTGCCGGATGCCCACGGCGAGGCCACGGCGCCGGTGCACATGCTGCTTGCCGGCATCCTGCTGAAGATGGGCGGCTATGCGCTGCTGCGCTTCAACGTGCAGCTCTTGCCGGAGGGCCATGCCCAGTTCGCGCCCCTGCTGGTGGTGCTGGGGGTTGTGAACATCATCTACGCGGCCCTCACCTCCTTCGCCCAGAGGAACCTCAAGCGCAAGATCGCCTACAGCTCGATCAGTCACATGGGCTTCGTGCTGATCGGCATCGGCAGCTTCAGCGACCTGGGCACCAGCGGCGCCATGCTGCAGATGATCAGCCATGGCCTGATCGGCGCCAGTCTCTTCTTTCTGGTGGGCGCCACCTACGACCGCACCCACACCCTGCAGCTCGATGAGATGGGCGGCGTGGGCCAGAAGATGCGCAAGATGTTCGCCCTCTGGACGGTGTGCAGCCTCGCCTCCCTGGCCCTGCCGGGCATGAGTGGTTTCGTCTCCGAGCTGATGGTGTTCGTGGGCTTCGTCACCAGCGAGGCCTACACCCTCAGCTTCCGGGTGGTGATCGCCGCTCTGGCGGCCGTGGGCGTCATTCTCACCCCCATCTACCTGCTGTCGATGCTGCGCGAGATCTTCTTCGGCAAGGAGAACGCCGAACTGGCCTCCCACACCAACCTGGTGGATGCCGAGCCCCGCGAGATCTATGTGATCAGCTGCCTGCTGGTGCCCATCATCGGCATCGGTCTCTATCCGCGGATCATGACGGACAGCTACCGCGCCTCGATCGAGGCCCTGGTACTGCGGGAAAACGACGCCATGGCG
>NZ_JADEWP010000024.1:0-19042 GCF_015207535.1 Cyanobium sp. LEGE 06143
AATCTGGTGAGCGTTGAGGGGAGCAGGCATGGCCCGGTGCCCTGCGCATGGCAACCGGATTCAGCTGATCCACTCCAGAGCGGTCAACCTGTTTGGCGCGACCCCTCAACCAGATTGTCGTCGGACAATCAGTAGCAGCAGAGGCGATTTCGGGCACAAGGAATGGGCGCTACCACCCAACACACCCCATGCCGGCAGCTCAGGCCAGAGCGACTGTGACACACTTTGAATCAGTCCTGTAGTCGGGGGCGCCCGGCCGCAGAGGCAGCTCAGTGGAGAGGACTCGCAGCCGGTCGCGGTTCACCTCCATGTACCAACCGGGTCGTCCCAGTCGGTGGGCCTTGAAGGCTTTACTCAGGTTCCGCAGCCAAGGTGGCGAGGCCATCGTGTCATCCCGCCCGCGTGCAATCTGCGTGAAATCCTGGAACTTCCCGATTCTTTCTGGGAGATGAAGGCACCATTGAGACAGCCGAAACCACCCGGAGCGCCCCTGCCCTGAGTGGCTTGCTCCCTGTCTTGGGACTACGATTTGGCGAAACGCCCCCTGTTGGACTCGAACCAACGACCGGCTGCTTAGAAGGCAGCTGCTCTATCCAGCTGAGCTAAGGGAGCGAGTCGGCCCGGCGGGCCGGCTGGGGCCATTGTGCCAGCAGCTCCTAGTTAAGCCCTTAAAGTAGTCTGCTGCTCTGGATGGACGGTGGATGGTGGCTAGCCGGCTTTCCGAGGGCCAGAAGAAAGAGATCGTGGCGCGCTACCGGGCGGGAGACTCCAGCACGGAGCTGGGCAAGCTGTATGGCTGCAGTGCCAACACCATCAGCCGCACCCTGAAGGCTTGCCTCGATTCGGCTGAGTATGAGCAGCTCAAGCAGCGGCGCGGCAAGCAGGCTGCTGCCGCAGCGCAGCCAGCTCCTGCTGTCGCCGCTGCTGCTCCGCCGATCCGCCTGCAAGAGAAGCTCACAGAGGCCGAAGCGGCGCCACCAGCTGCTGAGCCTGAGCCGGCCGCCGGATCCGAGCCAGCAGAGAGCATTTTCGATCCGGATGAAGACCCCGTGGATGGCGGTCGACGGCGGGTGTGGGCCATCGACGACGCCGATGACTTCGGCGACGACCCCGACACGGACGACACCAACGCCGACGACCCCGACGGCGAGGACGCAGGCAGCGAGGACGACGGCCCTGAGACCTTCGTGACCGTGCCGGTGCTGGCCCTCGACCATCCGCCCGAGCCGATCAGCTGCCGGCCCCTCTCCGAGGCGGAGCTGCCCAGCACCGCCTTCCTGCTGGTGGACAAGATGGTGGAGTTGCTGGCCAGGCCGCTGCGGGAGTTCACCGAGCTGGGGCCCCTTCCCCACGACGAGGAGGAGCGCCAGGCGGTGGGCGTGTTCGGTAATCAGCGCCTGGCCAAGCGCCACTGCGGCCGCAACCAGCGGGTGATCCCGCTGCCGAATCCCAGCCTGCTGCTGCTCACCGCCCCCTACCTGAGCGCCCAGGGCATCAGCCGCGTGGTGATCGATGGCAGCCTCTACGCCCTGCCGGAGCCAGGCACCCAGGCCGCGGCGAACCCCCCGGCCAGCGGTTCAGMGGCCTAGTCCCGGCTCCCCGGCCAGAGCAGGGCCGCCGAGCCTCCCCCACTGACCACCCCGGCCACCAGGGCCAGCCCCACCAGGAAGCCGGCCGGCAGGGGGGCGGTGCTGCCCGCCCCCACCCAAAGCTTCGGGCGCTGCTCCAGGTTCTGGGCGCCCAGACAGAGCAGCAGCAGCAGYAGAGCGCCGCCTGAGAGGCTGGSCAGCACCAGGCGCAGGCGCACGAGCATGGCAGCGGAGCGCGATCTGGCAGAAGTCTGCCTGCTCAGCCGCCGCGGTGCAGCAGGGCGTAGAGATCGCGGCGGCTGTGGCCGCTGCGCTCCGCCAGGTTCCGGGCCGCATCGCGGCCGCTGAGCCCGCCGGCCACCAGGGCTTCGAGCTCCTGGAGCAGAGCTGCCTCATCCCAGGCGGCTGGGGCCGCGGCTGGGGCGCCACCCAGCACGAGAGTGCACTCCCCCTGGGGAGGGATGCGGCGGAAGTGCTCCAGGGCCGCCGTCACCGTGGGGCCCACCTGCTCCTCATGGCGCTTGGTGAGTTCGCGGGCCACCCGCAGGGGCCGGTCCCCGACCGTGGCCAGCAGGTCTTCGAGCAGATCCAGCAGGCGGTGCGGCGCTTCGTAGAGCACCAGGGTGCGCTCGTCCTGGGCCAGCTCCTGCAGGCGCTGGCGGCGCTGGCTGGCCCGGGGCGGCAGGAAGCCCTCGAAGCAGAAGCGGCCGCAGGGCAGTCCACTGCTCACCAGGGCGGTGGTCACGGCGCTGGGTCCGGGGACGCAGATCACGGCCAGCCCGGCGGCGCGGGCGGCGGCCACCAGGAGCTCGCCGGGGTCGGAGATGCCCGGCAGGCCTGCATCGCTGATCACGGCGATGGCCTCACCGGCCTGCAGGGCGGCCAGCAGTTCGGGCAGCCGGGCGGCCTGGTTGTGCTGATGGAACGACAGCAGCCGCGGGCCATGGCCGCGGCCGCGCAGGCCCAGCTGGTGCAGCAGCAGGCCACTGCGGCGGGTGTCTTCGCAGGCGATGCGGTTCACCCCCGCCAGCACCTGCCGGGCCCGGGGCGAGAGGTCGCCGAGATGGCCGATCGGCGTGCCCACCAGGTAGAGCACCCCCGGTGCCGGTTCAGGTTGTTGGGTCACGGGATCAGGCCGCTTCGGGGATCTGCTGGGTTCTCCTGCACAATGCCCCCTGCAGCACCAGCATGATGGCCGCCACCCTCAACCTGCCCTCAGGCATCGCCCTGGAGGAGCTGCTGACGGTGCTGCGGCGGCTCAGCTGGGGGGCAGCCGACATCCTGCGCGCCTACGCCCGCGGCGAGCAGCCCCCCTACGGCTTTGCCGCCGCCCTGAGCGTGGACTCCGGCGGCGAGGGGCCGGTGAGTGCCGCTGACCTGGCCGTGAACCGCTGGTTGCTCGATGGCCTGGCCAGCGCCTTCCCCGAGGCCGACTGGACCCTGCTCAGCGAGGAGACCGCCAGCGAGCAGCTCACGGCCGGCCAGCCGCTGGCGGCCGAGTGGATCTGGATCCTCGATCCCCTCGATGGCACCAAGGACTTTCTGCAGGGCACCGGCGAGTACGCCGTGCACCTGGCCCTGGTGCGCGCTGGCGCGCCGGTGCTGGGGGTGGTGCTGCTGCCGGAGATGGAGGAGCTCTGGATCGGCGTGGTGGCAGCTGATGGCGGTGAGGCCTGGTGCGAGGGCCGCAGCGGTGAGCGCAGCCCGGCCCGGCTCAGCGGGCGTCGCGAGCTGAGCGAGCTGGTGCTGGTGGCCAGCCGCAACCACCGCGACCAGCGGCTGGAGCGGCTGCTCGGCGCCCTGGACCTGGGCGACACCAAGGCGATCGGCAGCGTGGGCGGCAAGGTGGCCACGATCCTGCGGGGGGAGACCGACCTCTACATCTCGCTCTCGGGCAAGAGTGCCCCGAAGGACTGGGACATGGCCGCGCCCGAGGCGGTGCTGCGGGCGGCCGGCGGCAGCTTCAGCCACGCCGATGGCGCGCCGCTCTCCTACAACAGCGGCGACGTGCGCCAGGCCGGCTGCCTGATCGCCAGCCATGGCCTGGCCCACGGCCAGCTGTGTGAGCGGGCCGCGGCGGCCATGGCCGTGATCGACCCTGGCTTCCCGCTCTGACCCCAACCCCTCAGACGGGCACGGGGGTGTCGGCCTGGGGCACGCCACGCAGGGTGAGGTTGATGCGGCCGCGGTTGTCGATCTCGCGCACGCGCACGGTCACCTGATCGCCCACGTTCACCACATCCTCCACCTTCTCCACCCTCGATTCGCTGAGCTGGGAGATGTGGATCATGCCCTCCTTGCCGGGCAGGATCTGCACGAAGGCGCCGATGGGGATCACGCGGGTGACCCCGCCGCTGAACACTTCCCCTTCCGTGATGCGGCGGGTGAGGCCCTCGATGATCCTCTGGGCCTCCTCGGCGGCGGCGCCGTCGTGGCTGGCAATGGTCACCACGCCACCGTCTTCGATGTCGATCTTGGTGTTGGTGCGCTCGGTGATGCCCTTGATCGTGCGGCCGCCGGGGCCGATCACGGTGCCGATCAGTTCCGGATCGATGCGGAAGCTGAGCAGGCGCGGGGCGTGGGGGCTGAGGCTCTGGTTGGGCTTGTCGATCGCCTCGAGCATCTTCTCGAGGATGTGCAGCCGGGCCGGACGGGCCTGGTTGATGGCCTCGGCCACGGTGCTCACGGCCAGGCCGGTGATCTTCATGTCCATCTGCAGGGCGGTGATGCCCTTCTCGGTGCCCGCCACCTTGAAGTCCATGTCACCGAGGAAGTCCTCCATGCCCTGGATGTCGGTGAGGATGCGCACCTCCTCGCCCTCCTTGATCAGGCCCATGGCGGCGCCGCTCACGGGGGCCTTCAGGGGCACACCCGCATCCATCAGCGCCAGGGTGCTGCCGCACACCGAGCCCATGGAGGTGGAGCCGTTGGAGCTGAGGCACTCCGACACCACGCGCAGCACGTAGGGGAAGGATTCCTTGGCGGGCAGCACCGGAATGATCGCGCGCTCCGCCAGGGCGCCGTGGCCGATCTCGCGGCGGCCGGGGGAGCGCATCGGCTTGGTTTCGCCGGTGGAGTAGGGGGGGAAGTTGTAGTGGTGCAGGTAGGTCTTCTCGGTGGACGGGTTGAGGTCGTCCATCTCCTGGGCGTCGCTGGGGGTGCCGAGGGTGGCGCAGGAGAGCACCTGGGTGAGGCCGCGCTGGAACAGGGCCGAGCCGTGCACGCGCTTGGGCAGCACGCCGGCGGCGGCCTGGATCGGCCGCACCTCATCGAGGCTGCGGCCATCGACGCGCTTGCCTTCGCCCACGATCTGGGCGCGCATCAGCTGCTTGGTGAGGCGCTTGTAGGCGTTGCCGAGGGCCTTGCCGCCGGAGGCCTTGCGGATCGGGTCGTCCTCGCCGAGGCCGGCGATCTTCTGACCCACCTCGGCCTTGATGGCGTCGAGTTTCTCATCGCGCTCGGCCTTGCTGAGGCTGAACTGCTTGAGCAGCTCGCCGATGGGCTGGTTGCACTCCGCTGCCAGGAAGCCGGGCAGGGCGGGATCTTCCTCCAACGGTTCGGGGATCACCTGCTCGATGCCCAGCTCCTTGAGCAGGTTCTGCTGGGCCTTGATCAGTTCGCACACCGCCTCGTAGCCGAAGTCGATGGCCTCGATCACATCCTGCTCGGGCAGCTGGTTGGCGCCCGCCTCCACCATGATCACGCCCTGGGGGGTGCCGGCCACCACCAGGTCGAGCTCGGAGCGCTCGGTTTCGCGGTAGGTGGGGTTGAGCACGAAGTCGTCACCCAGCAGGCCCACGCGCACGGCGGCCATGGGGCCGTTGAAGGGGATCCTGGCCAGCAGGGTGGCCATCGAGGCGCCGGTCACGGCGAGCACATCGGGCGGCACCCGTTCATCCAGCGACAGGCAGGTGGCCACGATCTGGAGGTCGTCGCGCATCCAGTTCGGGAACAGCGGCCGCATCGGGCGGTCGATCAGGCGGCAGATCAGCGTGGCGCGCTCGGGGGGGCGCGACTCGCGGCGCATGAAGCTGCCGGGGATGCGCCCGGCGGCGTAGAGGCGCTCCTCGTAGTCGCAGATCAGGGGGAGGAAATCGATGCCTTCACGGCCTTTGGAGCGGGTGGCGGTCACCAGAACAGACGTATCACCACACTCCACCATCACAGCACCCCCTGCCTGGGGAGCAAATCGCCCGGTGGTCAGCCGGATCTCCCGACCATCGAAGGAGATCGACTGAGTTTGTCCTTGCACTTGGCCTTATCTCTCTTTGTCAACGTCCATTCTCGCATTCAGCCGTGCTGCGGTGCGGCAGCGCCCCGCCAGCACGGCTGGAGGTGAGGCTCACCAGGACGACTTGACCACACCGGGCAGTTCACCCTTGTGGGCGCGGTCGCGCAGCTGGTTGCGGCAGAGGCCGAAGTCGCGGTAGACGCCGCGGGGCTTGCCGGTGGCCCAGCAGCGGTTGCGCACCCGGTTGGGGGCGCTGTTGCGCGGCAGGGACTGGATCTTGCGGTGGATCTCCAGCCGCTCCATCGGATCGGCGGCGGCTTCGAAGGCGGCCTTCAGGGCAGCGCGCTTGACGGAGAAGCGCTCCACCATCTTCTTGCGCTTGACGTCGCGCGCAATCATCGACTTCTTCGCCATGCGGGCCGGAGTGGTAGCGGTCAGGGATCGTTGAGCTTACCGCGTTGCCCCTGCCCCCATCGGGCAGAGGTCGGCGATCGGGCAGCTGGGGCAGCGGGGGCTGCGGGCCGTGCAGACGGCGCGGCCATGGAAGATCAGCCGGATCGAGAGGGTCTGCCACTCGGGCTGGGGGATCAGCTTCATCAGATCCGGCTCGATGCGGCGCGGTTCGCTGTGGCGGCTGAGGCGCAGCCGCTGGGCCAGGCGGCTCACGTGGGTGTCCACCGTGACGCCGGCGTTGATGCCATAGCACCAGGCCAGCACCACCGAGGCGGTCTTGCGGGCCACACCCGGCAACTCCAGCAGCTGCTCCATCGTGCGCGGCACCTCGCCGCCATGGCGCTCGATCAGCAGCCGTGAGGCGGCCACGATGTTCTTGGCCTTGTTGCGGAAGAACCCTGCCGAGTGCACGTAGGGCTCCACTTCGGTGGCATCCACCACGGCGGCGCTGGCGGCGTCGGGGAAGCGCTCGAACAGGGCCGGGGTGATCCGGTTCACCCGTTCATCGGTGCACTGGGCCGAGAGCATGGTGGCCACCAGCAGCTCGTAGGGCGTGCGCCAGTCGAGGGAGCAGGTGGCATCGGGGTAGAGCACGCCGAGGCGCTCCAGGATCTGGGGCGCCCGCTGGCGGGCCGTGGCGAGGCGCGGCATGGGGTGGCCCGATCAGCGCCCGAGCAGTTGCTGCACGGCGGGGAGCTGGGAGGTGTCCTTCACGATCAGCAGCATGCTGAGGCCCACCAGGAACACAAAGCCCGACTGCATGAAGGCCATCTGGAAGCGTTGCGGCAGCGGCCGCCCCCGCACGCCCTCCAGCAGCAGCAGGGCGAGCTGGCCGCCATCGAGCAGCGGCAGCGGCAGGGCGTTGAGCACCGCCAGGTTGATCGAGATCAGTGCGGTGAACAGAAAGAGGCTGCCGCCGCCCTGCTGGGCCAGGGTGGCGCCCATCTCCACGATCTTCACGGGTCCGGACACCTGGGAGGCCGTTTCACCGAAGTGGGTGACCAGGGTGACAAAGCCGCCGGCGGTGCGCTTCAGCAGCAGCCAGCTGTCGCGGCTGGCCTGGCCCACCACCTCCAGGGGGCTGCGGGCCGGGCGGAACAGCTCGGTGCCGTTGGGCTGCAGCTGGGCGCCGATGCGGCCCACGCCATCGAGATCGCTGGGGGTGAGCCGCAGGGCCAGGCACTGATCCCCGCGTTCGGCCACAAGCGTGAGATCGCGCTCCGGCGCCGCCTTGATCTGCTCCACCAAGGAGGCCACGGCCTGCTGGCCGCCGCCGATGTCCTCACCGGCCAGGGCCACGATCCGATCGCCCGGCTGCAGGCCGGCGACGGCGGCGGGCTGGCCGGGCAGCACGCCCGACACCAGCACCCCAGGCGCGGAGGTGAAGCCGGCTGGCAGGCCCACCACCACCCCCTGGGCCACCAGCACCAGCCARGCCAGCAGCAGGTTGGCCAGCACCCCGGCGGCGATCACCAGGGCGCGCTGGTGCAGGGGGCGGTTGGTGAGCAGGTCGGGATCGTTCTTGGCGATCGGGCTGTCCTCGTCGTCGTCGGGGAAGGCCACGAAGCCGCCCAGGGGGATGGCCCGCAGGGCGAACTGCACGCCCCGGCGCTGGCGCTCCAGCAGCACCGGCCCGAAGCCGATCGAGAAGCTGCTCACCCGGATGCCCTGCCAGGTGGCCGCAAAGAAATGGCCGGCCTCGTGCACCACGATCAGTCCCGCCAGGATCGCCAGTGCCGTGAGAACGCCCATTCAGGTCGTGTCGCTGAGAACATCCATTGTGGGGCCGCTGGCGGCGGCACCGCTTGGCGGCAGGGGCTGATCGGAAAGGGCCTGGCTGAGATCGGCATCCTGGAAGTCGGTGCCGGTGAGGCGGGCGCCGCGCAGATCGGCCTGGTGCAGCCGGGCCCGCAGGAAGCTGGCGCCACGGAGATCGGCCGCGGAGAGATCGGCGCCGCTGAGGTCGGCGTCGCTGAAATCGGCCACCTGCAGGTCCACGCCGTGGAGGTCGGCATGGCGCAGCACCGTGCCGGAGAAGTTGGCGCCCCGCCAGCGGCTGAAGGGAATGTGCAGGCCCTCGAGGTTGGCGCGCTGCAGATCGAAGTCGTCCTGCCAGATCCCAGCGGCTGAGAGATCCTCCAGGGCACGGATGCGGCCGAGACTGTTGGTGGTGCAGGTCTGTCGGTCAGCGAGCAGCAGATCGAGCATCTCGTGGTGCTCGCGCTCGCGGCGCTTGCCCGCCTCGAAGATGAACACGAAGGCGGCGGCCACGATGCTGAACGCCTCGGCGTTGTCGATGCTGATGATCTCGAGATAGTTGCTGGTGAGGCAATCGGGCGCCAGGCGGGAGCGATGGCAGTTTTCGAAGCGGTTCACCGCTGACAACAGCACGAAGGAGCAGGCCGCGGCGATCAGCACCCGGAACTGGAAGGAGCGATCCAGCTGGCGGAAGAAGGGCGAGCGGCGGCGCCGCTGCTCCTGGTCGTACCAGGTGCTGGTGGGCCTCTGTCTCATGGCGTGGGGGGCTGTTCAGGTGCCTGCAGCTCAACCGATCCGCTCGCCGCCGAAGTAGGGCGCCAGGGCAGCGGGCAGCATCACCGAGCCATCGGGTTGCTGGCCGTTCTCGAGCAGGGCGGCCATGGTGCGGCCCACGGCCAGGCCGCTGCCGTTGAGGGTGTGCAGCAGCTGGGTGGTCTTGCCCTGCTTGAAGCGGATGGCGGAGCGGCGGGCCTGGAAGTCGTGGCAGAGGGAGCAGCTGGAGATCTCGCGGTAGGCGCCGGCGCCGGGCAGCCACACCTCCAGGTCGAAGGTGCGGGCGGCGGAGAAGCCGAGATCGGCGCCGCAGAGCTCGATGCGGCGGTAGGGGAGCTGCAGGGCCTCGAGGATCGATTCCGCCTGGGCGGTGATCAGCTCCAGGGCCGCCGCCGACTGGTCGGGATGGCAGAACCAGTAGAGCTCCACCTTGTTGAACTGGTGCAGGCGGATCAGGCCGCGGGTGTCGCGGCCGTAGGAGCCGGCCTCGCGGCGGAAGCAGGGGGTGTAGGCGCAGTAGCGCAGGGGCAGCTGCTCGGCGGGGATCACCTCATCGCGGTGCAGGGAGGTGAGCGGCACCTCGGCGGTGGGGGTGAGCCAGAGGTCGTCGCCGGCGCACTGGAAGCTCTCCTCGGCGAACTTGGGCAGCTGGCCCGATCCGGTGAGGCTGGCGGAGTTCACCAGCACCGGCGGCAGCACCTCGGTGTAGCCGCAGGCGGTGTGGTGATCGAGCATGAAGCCGATCAGGGCGCGCTCGAGGCGGGCGCCGGCCCCCAGCAGGGTGATGAAGCGGCTCTGGGCGATGCGCACCGAGCGCTCGGTTTCCCACAGGCCCAGGCGCTCGCCGATCTGCCAGTGCTCCTGCAGGCCGGCGGGGGGCCGCGGCTCGCCCCAGCGCCTCACCTCCACGTTGTCGGCCTCGCTGCGGCCTTCAGGCACCTCGGGGGCGGGCAGGTTGGGCAGGGTGAGCAGCTGCTCGCGCAGCTGGCTCTGCAGCGCCTTCTCCTCCTCCTCCAGCACCGCCACCTGCTGCTTCACCCGGTTGCCCTGCTCCCGCAGGGCCGCCACCTCCGGCCCGCCCGGATCGGCGCCGCCGCGGATCAGCTGGCCCACCTCCTTGCCGATGCGGTTGCCCTCGGCCTGCAGGCCGCTGCGGCGCTGCTCGAGGTCGCGCTCCTCGGTGGCCACCAGCTGCAGGCCGATCAGATCCACGCTCAGGCCGCGGCGGGCCAGCTGGCTCACGATCTGGTCGGGATGGCTGCGCAGCAGGCGCTGATCGAGCACGGCAGGGGAGCGGATCGAGGCAGCCTAAAAGCAGGCCTGGCAGCGGCTGGCAGCGGCTTGGGGCATGACCCCGTGGGCCTTCAGTCGATGAAGAGCTGCACGCCGGCGCGCAGGATGAGGTCACGGGGGTGAGTGAGATCGCGGTGGAGGCCTACGACGCCACCGTGAGGACCAGGTGGGCGCGGGTACAGGCTGAGGCCGGCGTCCTTCTCTCTGGTATGGAACAGCGAGGCTGCCTCGGCTTGGCCGGCGAGCCGGGCGGAGGCATCGGTCTGTCTGTTTGATCGTGTGCCGAAAGTTGGGGGTTGGGACCGAAGCCGAACCCCATTCAGGCTGCCAATTGTAGTGGGCTGATCAAGATGATCATGCAGGTGCCTGACTTCAACAGCACCGCGAGCCCGGTGGGGATGATGGCCAATTGAAATGATCCACTCGATCAGGCGGGGGCGATAAATCCAGAGATTGCGAGCTTGTGGCTACGCCTGCATTGTGCGTTTAATTTGATTTGGTTTTGATTTGATAGTTATTTCAGGAGGGAATCCGGCTGCTACTTGGCTAGAGCTTCGACAAAATGCGTTTTGATCTATTCAATAGTTGTATGGGGACAATAATCGTGATTGTCCCCAGAGTCTCTTGTGAGCCCTTATGTCGACAGGGTCGGCTTCAGAGCACCTGCACCACCTCGCTGACTTCAGGAATGGCCTCCCGCAGCTTGCGTTCGATGCCCATCTTCAGGGTCATGGTGCTGCTCGGGCAGCTCCCACAGGCTCCCTGCAATCGCACTTTCACAATAGGCCCCTCGATTTCCACCACCTCGACGTTGCCCCCATCAGCCATCAGGTAAGGGCGCAGCTCATCAAGGGTGCGCTCCACGTTCTCCACGGTGAGGGCACGGGGATCAAGAGTGGGCGTCTCGGTGGTCATGACGTCAGTTCGCGAATCAGGTCCATCCTAATGAGGGGCTCCTCTGGGTGGCTAAATCTGGGGTTTGCCCATGTCAGGGCCCAGGGAAAGCGTTTGCCGAAGCCGATTTTCCTGGCCAGGGCCCGCGGCGGTTGGCTGATGAAACAGCCAAGGCCGGGTTGACCAGAGCTTGGGCTGCCGCATGCTCCGGCAAGCCAGCTGGTGGCGGCACGCCAATCCTGCTCGACGGCCCTTCAAGGGCTCGCGCCAGCGAGCTCGGCTGTCAGGCTCAGTGGATTGGTCCTGGGCGGGCTGGTAGGTGAATGTTCGTGATCCCCCCCCGCCTTTAGGAAGCCCTCCTCAGTGGGGCTTCTCCAGGGGGCTCCTCTGCCACTGCCTAGGATCATGCTGCCTCCGCCCCTGGCTTCGACCTGCGGGAGCGGCTGAATCCGAGCGCATGACCGACGTTTCTGTTTCCCGCATCCGCAACTTCTGCATCATTGCCCACATCGACCACGGCAAATCCACCCTGGCCGATCGACTGCTGCAGGACACCGGCACCGTGGCCGTTCGCGACATGCAGGAGCAGTTTCTAGACAACATGGAGCTGGAGCGTGAAAGGGGCATCACGATCAAGCTGCAGGCGGCGCGGATGGATTACACCGCCGCCGATGGCACCGACTATATCCTCAACCTGATCGACACCCCTGGCCATGTGGACTTCTCCTATGAGGTGAGTCGCTCGCTGCAGGCCTGCGAAGGGGCCCTGCTGGTGGTGGATGCGAGCCAGGGCGTGGAGGCCCAGACCCTGGCGAATGTGTATCTCGCCCTGGAGAATGATCTGGAGATCATTCCGGTGCTCAACAAGATCGATCTGCCCGGTGCCGATCCGGAGCGGATCAAGGAGGAGATCGAGGCGATCATTGGCCTCGATTGCTCCAAGGCGATCGCCTGTTCGGCCAAGACCGGCCTCGGCGTGCCGGACATCCTGGAGGCGGTGGTGGAGCGGGTGCCGCCTCCGGCCAACCGGATGGCCGAGCCGCTGCAGGCCCTGATCTTCGACTCTTACTACGACGCCTACCGCGGCGTGATCGTGTACTTCCGGGTGATGGCCGGCTCGATCAGCCGCAAGGACAAAGTGCTGCTGATGGCCTCTGGCAAGAGCTACGAGCTCGATGAGGTGGGTGTGATGGCGCCCGATCAGCGCCAGGTGGACAGCCTCCACGCCGGCGAGGTGGGCTACCTGGCCGCCTCGATCAAGGCCGTGGCCGATGCCCGCGTGGGCGACACGATCACCCTGGCCGCCAACCCGGCGGCGGCGGCCCTGCCGGGCTACACCGAGGCGAAGCCGATGGTGTTCTGCGGGCTGTTCCCTACCGATGCCGATCAATACCCTGATCTGCGCGAGGCCCTCGACAGGCTCCAGCTCTCCGATGCGGCCCTGCGCTACGAGCCGGAAACCAGCAGTGCCATGGGCTTCGGCTTCCGCTGCGGCTTCCTGGGGCTGCTGCACATGGAGATTGTGCAGGAGCGGCTGGAGCGGGAATACAACCTCGATCTGATTGTTACCGCCCCATCGGTGATCTATCAGGTGAACCTGCTGGATGGCTCGATGCTGATGGTGGACAATCCCGCCACCTTGCCGGATCCGCAGAAGCGTGAATCGATCGAAGAGCCCTATGTGAAGCTCGAGATTTACACCCCCAATACCTTCAACGGCACCCTGATGGAGCTGTGTCAGGAGCGGCGCGGCGAGTTTGTGGATATGAAGTACATCACCACCGATCGGGTGACGCTCCACTACGAGATGCCCCTGGCTGAGGTGGTAACGGATTTCTTCGATCAGATGAAGAGCCGCACCAAGGGCTATGCCTCCATGGAATACCAGCTGATTGGCTACCGCCGCAATGAGCTGGTTCGCCTCGATGTGCTGATCAACAGCGAGAAGGCCGATCCCCTCACCACCATCGTGCACCGCGACAAGGCCTACAACGTGGGTAAGGGGCTGGTGGAGAAGCTGAAGGAGCTGATCCCCCGCCAGCAGTTCAAGATTCCCATCCAGGCCTCGATCGGCAGCCGTGTGATCGCCTCGGAGAGCATCAGTGCCATGCGTAAGGACGTGCTCGCCAAGTGCTATGGAGGAGACATTTCCCGCAAGAAAAAACTCCTGAAGAAACAGGCCAAGGGCAAGAAGCGCATGAAGGCCATGGGCAAGGTGGAGGTACCCCAGGAGGCCTTCATGGCCGTACTCAAGCTCAACAGTTGATCGCTGCAGCCTGGCGCAAGAGGTGGCTGTCAGTTCGCCACCCGGCTGCGGCCGCTCTTTCCCCTCCCGCAGCAGGCGATACAACTTCTGCCCTACTGGACGCCATGCGGGTCTGCCGCACTCTCGACTTTCGTCAGCAAGCCTGACTGGATCTCGGCCCGACGGGTCAAAGGCCGTCAATCCTCGATCATTCAGCTCACAGGTGGCTCCAGCTGGCTGCGCCAGCCCGTGTCCTGGAACGCCACGATGAAGGTGTCGTCGCTGAAGCAACGGCAAGCCGCTGCTGAAGGCGGGGGTAATCCCCGGGACATCGTCACCGGCTTCCCGGTCAACAACGCCATGGCCCGCAACTGGATCTTCCAGGGATCCAGGGGCAGTGATCTGATCGACTTTCAGTCGACTGCCGGGGCGATCACCAAGCGTTCCCAGAGTGTGATCAATTTCGGTAGAGATGAGGTGCGTGATCGCTTCTTCTTCACCAACAACACACGCACCCACGGACCGTTCAATCACATGCAGCGCTTCGTGATCCGCAACTTCGGCCGCGAAGATCAGGTGACCCTGCGCAACATCGGCCGTCGTTTCCGCTTCAACGATCTGGTGTCCTACGGCAACGGCGTGATGGGCTTCCCCGGCGTGGATCCCACCAAGCTGCGGGTGGTGCCGATTTCGGGGCTCTGATCCCTCGCCAGAGCCTCGCGGCGGGAGTGTGGCAACGCTGAGCCGTGCCCTGCGCCTGCTCGCCCGTGGCTCTCTGGTCACGACGGCGTTCCCGCCCTCTTAGCCGCCGATGGCAGCCCGCCCCCAGGGCGGCTGCCTCGGCCGGTTTTCTGCTGCCGTTGGCTTCCACGGCCTCGCTGTTTCTGGTGCTGAGCAGCCTGTCGCTGCAGGCCATGGCCCTGCAGGAGCGTCGCCAGCTGGTTGTGCGCCAACGCCTGCAGGCCCGGGAGGACCGTCTGCAGGCTGCCGCCCAAGCCGTGGCCGGCAGCCTGCAACGCCGCCACCGATGCCTGATTGCCCTGCCCGAGTCGGCTTGGCAGTGGCAGAGCGAGCAGCCGGGTGGCTGCGCCCAGACGGGGGAGGTTGAAGCGTTGCTGCGAGGGACGTTGCTGGCCAGCCAGCCAGCCCCGCAGAGCGCTTCCTACACCCTGCTGCAGTACTGCCCGCAGGAGCCGGAACCACCCGCGGCGCCCGCAGCGGCCCCGGCGCCTGTGCTGGAGGCCCATTTGCTCCTCGAGATCGAGGAGGACGGCGCCACCTATCGCTCCGCCTCCAGGCTGCTGTGGAGCTGGGGGCCTGGCCCCACGCCGCGGCTGAGGGGCTTCCAGCATCTGGGGCTGCGCAGCGCCGCGGGGGCGTTGCCGCCCTGCCCTCTGGCCAGCTCCGAGGCGAACCCATGAGCCTGGTGGAACTGATCGTATCGGCGGCGGTGTTCACCGCCTCAGCCAGCTCCTCGCTGCAGCTGTGGAGTGCCACCAGCCGCTGGAGCCTGGGCTCGGAGCGCCAGCTGCAGGCCCTGCAGCAGCTCGATCAGGAGCTGCTGGCGGTGGAGGCCACGCTGCAGAGCTGGGCGGGCAGGCAGCAGGCGGAGGAACCGCTGCGGGCTGATTGCAGCCTGATCGCGGCGTTGCTGCCCACCACCACCGCCCGGCCCGATGCCCTTGAGGACAGCGCCGTTCAGGTGACGCTGCGCCAGGCCGGCAACGAGGGCCGATTCCTGGTGAGGGCCGAGCTGCCAGGCCTGGGCCTCAGCCGCGAGCGCCAGCTCGATCCCGCCGCCTACGGCCTCTGCGGCGGAGAGAACGCCGATCACGACGCTGGGGCCCCTGCCCCTCAGGCGGAGGAGCTGTGATCAGGAGCCACTGCCGGCCACGCTGTTGCACCACCTGCCGCTGTAGCGGCGGCTTTTCGCTGGCGGAGGCGCTAGTGGTGCTCACCCTGTTGGGCCTGATGGCGGCCCTGGTGATCGACAGCGGCCGCCGCCAGCTGGCGGCGGTGAAGGTGGAGTCCGCCGCCCGGCGGCTCGGCACCTTGCTGGAGCACAGCCGCGAGCGGGCCGAGGACCGCCGCCAGCCCCTGGATCTGCCCCTGCACGGGGAGGATGGCCTGGAGGCCCGGGTGCTGGAGGGCGACAGCAGCCTGCGGCTCCACCACAGCCTGCCCTCGCAGCTGCGCTTCACGGCCAATGGCCTGGCGATCGATGGCGGCACCGTGGTGATCGGCAGCGCCGGCACCGACCTGCGCCGCTGCCTGGTGATGTCTCCGCCGCTGGGGATCGTGCGGGTGGGCCGCTACCACGGCGATCCCGGCGCCCTTGCCAGTGACGCCTGCCTGCCCGACGCCAGCCTCTGAGTCTCAGCCATGGTCCTGCGCCGCCGCTGCCGCCTGAGCCCGCCCGCCCGCCTCTTGGCCGGGGGTTTCTCCCTGGTGGAGCTCTCACTCACGCCGCTGCTGGGCTCGGTGCTCCGCGCCCTGATGCTGCAGCTGCTGCTCAGCGAGGGCCGCCACGRYCAGMWGCWNGGCCCGGCTGCTGCGGGAGCGCCAGAGCAGCGCCCGGGCCGTGCAGCTGATCCGCGCCGAGCTGCAGCAGGCCAGGGAGGTGCGGCTGGGCGCGGCGATCCACGCCGACCTGGCCGGCAGCTGCGCCACGGCCGGGCGGCAGCTGGTGCTGCAGCTCCACTCCCCCGCCGGCACGATCACCTACGCCCGCGGCCCCGCCAGTGATCCGATCTGGCGGGGAGAGGTGGTGTGGCGCTGCGGCCCCGCCTACGACCGCCTGGGTGCCCTCACATCAGCCGCTCCCCAGACCCGGGTGCTGATCGATGCCCTGCCGCCGGGCGCGGGATTAGCGGCGGTGTCGCAGCAGGGGGTGGTGCAGGTGCGGCTGGATCGGCTCGGCGGCCATCAGGTGATCCAGGCGATCAGCCGCGGGAGCGACGCAGTCCCATGATCCCATCGCCTGCTGGCACGATCAAGACGGATGCGGCAACCCTCGCCGGAGGCTTGCGAACTTAGATGCACAAAAGCCTGAAACGTCGATTGGAGTCGAACGTTTCAGGCCACATCATGGGTCAACTTCGGTGGCAAACCTGAAGGCCGATCCGGTTGGAGTCAGCTCCGGGTGGGATTGCACGAAGGTGCGGTTCCTGCCGTCCAGCCACTTGCAGCTGCGCAGGTTGTGAGACTTGTCGCACCAGCTGATGTGACCGTGGCGACAGGTGCTGTGGTCAGTTTGAAGTCAGCTGCGCTTGCTGTGAAGTCAACCTGGGTTCCTGCGGCAGGACAGGGGCCGCCGGTGATGTTTGCAGGAATCGCTAAGTCAGCCTGTTCACCCGTCACCTGCGCTGCCGTGCAGGCTCGCGCCATATCCATGACAGCTATCTGGGCCGTGTTGATGCGGGCTCTGCCTTGCTGGTTGAGGAAGGCAGGAATCGCAATCGCTGACAGTACGCCGATGATGATCACAACAATCAATAGCTCCATCAGGGTGAAGCCGGTTTTCAGGCTTTTGTGTTTTTTGTTTGCACTGCTAAGAACCTGGATCAGGGAGCGCTGGGCCAGGAACCTGGGTCGAAGGGACGTGGTCATGGTGAGGATCTGCTTGAGGTAGCACGAACGTCACTCAGTGTTGACACGCACGGCGCGTTTGCCAAGTCACTGTGACGAAGGACTCCCTGAGGACCGTCTTTCAGCGCGACCATGGGGCTGCAAGAGGCAGCAGATCAAGCGGTTGCAGCTCTGGCAACAAAGACTTTTGAGGCTGGAGCCTCATCCGTGGGGCTAATCACGCTTCGCCAGTCAGCAGCTGGGTCTGCCCCGAGCATGAGTCTCAACTCTGGGTGTGGAGTTGAAGCCGGAGGAGTTGAAGTCTGTTAGTCAGGAGCCGCCGCGCAAGCGGGCCAGGGGGGGCGGGGGTTGAATGGGCCCACCCGATCCGCGCCTGAGTGCCGTTCCGCTGGCAACCCACCACCCTCTCGGCCCGCATGGCCCGCTGGGGGGTGGTGATCGTGCTCATCTATGCCCTGGTGGCCGTGCTCACGCCGCTGCTGGTGCAGCTCGGCTGGCTGCCGGATCCCAATGCCGGCCTGCAGAACCCCATCTACGCCCCGCCATCGCCGGCCCACTGGTGCGGCACCGACCGGCTCGGCCGGGACGTGTGCGTGCGAACCCTCTCGGCCAGCGGCGTGGCCCTGCAGGTGGTGGCTCTGGCCCTGGTGGTGGCGCTGATCGTGGGGGTGCCCCTCGGCATGGTGAGCGGCTATCTGGGCGGCTGGGTGGACCGGCTGCTGGTGCTGCTGATGGACACCCTCTACACCCTGCCGGTGCTGCTGCTCTCGGTGGTGCTGGCCTTCCTGCTGGGGCGCGGCCTGCCCAATGCCGCCGCCGCCCTCTGCGTGGTGTACATCCCCCAGTACTTCCGCGTGGTGCGCAACCAGACGGCCCAGGTGAAGGCTGAGCTCTACGTGGAGGCGGCCCGCTCGCTGGGCGCCGGGCCCGCCTGGATCCTGCGCAGCTACCTGTTCCGCAACGTGATCACCTCGGTGCCGGTGCTGCTCACCCTCAATGCCGCCGATGCCGTGCTGGTGCTGGGGGGTCTGGGCTTTCTGGGGCTCGGCCTGCCGGAAACCATTCCCGAGTGGGGCGGCGACCTGCAGCAGGCCCTCACGGCCTTGCCCACCGGCATATGGTGGACCGCCCTCTACCCCGGCCTGGCCATGTTCGTGCTGGTGCTGGGGCTGTCGTTTCTGGGGGAGGGCCTGGAGAGCTGGCTGAGCGGCAACGCCCAGACCGGCCGCGCGGCGCGCTGAGGCCCAGCCCGCCGCAGCGCCGATCGACCACCGGCATCAGAATGGGATCTCTAGCGCGGCCCGGATCGGGCGCTGGCGATGCCCTGGTGGTTGGATCTGGTGCTGCTCAGCCTCGCCGCGACGCTCTGGTTCAGCGGCAGCGCCGATCGCGACGACGTCTGGAGCCTGCTGCAGCGGATGCTGGCGGTGGTGTCGGTGGCGGTGGTGCTGCTGGGCGGGCGCCAGATCCCCCTGGAACTGCTGGCCCTGGGGGTGGCCCTGTGGCTGCCCAGTGCCGGCAGACGCCGCCTCTCGAGCGGCGATGCCGCCCGTCTCAGCCGTCGCTGAGGGGAGCAGAGGCAGCCAGGGCGGCGCTGAGCAGCTGTTCGGCCATGCCATCCGGGTCGGCCACGGCGTCGAGGCCCGGGCCGGCATTCCCCAGCAGCTCGGGGTGGCTGGAGAGGTTGTCAAGCAGCCGGGTCAGGAACAGGTCGTGGTCCTGCAGCATTGAGGCCTCCAGACTGCCCAGGCGTCCGCCGATGCACCAATCCAGAGCGCCGCTGTCAGCGCGGATCAGCACAGCGGGCCGCTGGGGGAGGCTGTCGTGGCGATGCACCCGCACCGGATCCGCGCTGCCGAAAAAGGCCTCGGCCTCCTCACGGCTGCAACGGATCAGCTGAGCACTCCAGGCCAGCGGCTGGACACGCCGCAGCACCTCGGCGCTCGGCGGCGCCTGGAGCGGCAGGCCCCAGCGTTGCGGTTGCCAGTCCAGATCGAGGGCTACCGAGACCCCGCTGGGGATGGCCCGTTCCAGGATCATGCTCACAGCCTGGGCGTGCTGGGCCTCGATCACGGCATTGCTGGAGACCAGCAGCCAGAAGGAGTCCCTGATCCTGGGCAGCAGGGCCTCAGTGAGGGCGGCGGGGCTGTCGGCGGTGGAGGCGATCTGCAGGGCCTGGCTGAGATCGAACAGCGGGGTGTGCGGATCGGTCTGGGT
>NZ_JADEWP010000118.1:0-7824 GCF_015207535.1 Cyanobium sp. LEGE 06143
GGTCGTCAGAGACGGCCCGCCTCTGGTACCCCCAGGGCCGGGCCGTCTCTGACGACCCCCGCTTCCTGTTGCAGTGCACCCTGCTGGGCAGCGCCTGCGTGCTCGTCTACGGCCTCACCGGCTCGCTCTGGTCGGCGGTGGGGCTGCACTGGCTGGCTGTGGTGGTGTGGCTGGAAGCCCTGGGGGGCCAGCAGCGGCTGGAGCCCAACAGCCTGGACTGACCAGCCGCCATTCCCCTCGTGCAGCGCTCATAGCTCAGTCGAGCGGCACCTCGACAAACTCCACCAGCCCCTCCCGCAGCAGCACTTCAGCGATGGCCGGGCCCGTGGACACGGCGCGGATGCGCTCGCTGACGCGATCGAGGGTCTGCTGGGGATCGCTGCCCTGGGGCAGGGTGGCCAGCACGTCGGGAAGGGCCAGCTGACCGATGGCGATCACCGGCTGACCGGCCACCATGCCGGCCTGCAGGAACTCCGTGAGGGTGAGGATGCCCAGGGGCGAGGCGGTGCCGGTGGCCAGGGCCAGGTTGGTGAGGCGGGTGGCGATGCTGGTGCAGCGGTGGGCGATCGATCCGGCACCCACGGCGCCGGTGATCTCAGCCACCGGGGCCAGATTCGTGGAGCTGAGGGCCGGCACCGCCATTGGGTTCGTCACCACATTGAAGGAGGGTTTGGGGATCAGGCCGAGGCCGATCCAGTAGCTCCCCTCGGCTTCGACACAGCCAAAGCCGTAGACGGCCTCACCGCTCAGGCGGGCCACGCCGGGTTCACCGGCCCCGGAGGCGGGCATGGCAGCGGCGGCGGCAGGCAGGGCCAGGGGCAGGCCGACGGCCAGGGCCGCGCTGGCCAGCAGCTGGCGCCAGCGCCGTGCGGCCGGGTCAGGGGAGAGGGCGGTCTTAGGAGCAGGCGGATAGGGGGCTGGGCGTGGCTCAGGCATTGGCTGCTGGGGGATCGGCAGCCCCCATGATTGCCGCAGCAGGCCCCGCTGACAGGGCTTCGTCGCCATCGGCCGGGATCCGCTCCGCCAGGGCCAGGCAGGCATCCATCTCCTGCCAGAGCAGTTCTCTGCGCTCCGCGGTGACGGCATAGGAGCGGTGATGCAGATCCCGCCCCATGTAGAGGAGGGCGGCGCGGACCCGGCGCCAGTCGTCCGGGCCCAGGGGCGAAGCCGGCGACGGGCCCGCTGGGCTGGCCCCGCTCATGCCACCAGCACAGGGGCCGGGCGGCGACGGGCCCGGGGGAATCGCGGCCGGGCAGGTCCAGCCACCAGGCGGGCCTTGCCATGGGCAGCGCTGCTGACGACGGCCGTGGGGCGACGCCTGAGGCCCTGGCGCAGAGCCAACCAGCCATCGACCAGCCAGACCACGGCCATCAAAACCAGAACCAGGAGCTCGGGGGCTGACGTTGAGGTGGCCGGAGCTGAGGTGGTCGGAGCTGAGGTGGCTGGGGTTGGCTGCGCTTCCACGGCAGGCTGGACCAGAGCCAGAGTCTGGAGGGCCACCGGGGTTTCCAGCAGCGCGTCCCAGGGGGCCGCCGGATGGGCCCGGAAGAAGCCATCCGAACGCCTGCTCAGCAACCGTTCCGAGAGGGTGGGATTCATGGGCGCCCTGGCGCTGCGGCGCCCAGCTGGTCCTCCTGTCTTAACGCCCTTTGGCCCAGCTGCCAGTGGCAAGGGAATCGGCCTGGCCCGGGTCCGTTCCAGCGGTGGCGTCAAGCCGAGGCGGCCAGGCGCTGGCGCAGCAGGGGCAGTTCCCGATCGATCAGCTCCCGGGCCTCCTCCAGGTTGGAGACCTGGCCGAGGGGCACGCCGCTGCCATGGGTGATGCGGAACAGCGGCGGGGCCGAGGGTGCGGCGGCCAGCTCAACGCTGCAACCGCGGTGGCTCCAGGAGGCAAGGGCTGGGGGTCGGTCCATCACGCTCTCCCTTGAGTCTCATGCCTTGATTCCACTGAAGGGGAAGGGCCTTGGTTTGGCAAGGCCGCGGTGTGCGCCTGCGCACCGGGCGGGGGCGAGCGGGCAGGATGGTCCCACTGACGGATGGACCATGGAAGCGAGCTGGAAAGGTGCCGTGATCGCCAGCAGCGACGACATCGTGATGGTGGAGGGGAACGCCTACTTCCCCGCCGAGGCCCTCAACAGCGCCCTGGTGCGGCCCTCCGAGCACCGCAGCGTCTGCGGCTGGAAGGGGGAGGCCCACTACTACGACGTGGTGGTGGACGGAGCGGTGAACGCCAATGCCGTGTGGACCTACCCGGAACCGAAGGAGGCCGCCCGCCAGATCCAGGGCCGCGTGGCCTTCTGGAAAGGCGTCAGCGTGCGCTGAGCAGCGCCGCGATGCCTGCCGATCCGGCCGTTCTAGACGTTGACCTGCTGCGCTTCGAGCGGGGCGATCAGCGTGCCCGTGAGGCCGTGGTGGACGGGGTGCGCCGCAGCCTGGCCACCGGCTTCGTGACCACCAGCCACGACCTGCCCCTGGACCTGCTGGATGAGGCCTATGGCCTGCTGGAGCAGTTCTTCCAGCTGCCCCAACCCCGCAAGCAGGCCTTCCGGGTGGAGGGCGCCAGTGGCCAGACCGGCTACACCGGCACCCTGGTGGAAACCGCCGCCGGGGCGTCCCTGGCCGACTGGAAGGAGATGCTCAACTRGGCGGAGCCGATTCCGGCGCACCACCCCCTGCGTCGGCGCTACCCCCTCCTCTACCCGGAGCAGGGCCTGCCCGAGGCCGCGGTGCCGGGCATCAGCGCGGTGCTCACCGCCTTCCACGCCGCCATCGCCGCGCTGCAGCGCCGTTTCCTGAGGGTGATCGCMGTGGGTCTGGGGCTGGATGAGGCGATCTTCGAGGCGATGGTGGCCGAGGCGCCCACCCTCACCCGGGCGGTGCACTACCCGCCCATGCCCCAGGCACCGGCGGGGGGCCACCTGTGGGCTGCCCCCCACGCCGACATCAACCTGATCACGGCCCTGCCCCGGGCCACAGCGCCGGGGCTGCAGGTGTTGGTGGGGGAGCAGTGGCTGCCGGCCACGCCGCCCGAGGGCCATGTGATCCTCAACAGCGGCCTGATGCTGGAGCGCCTCAGCAATGGCCTGATCCCCAGCGGCTGGCACCGGGTGATGGCCGATCCCGCCGCCAGCGGCTCCCGCCTGAGCGTGGTGCAGTTCTGCCATCCGCGACCCACCACGGTGCTGCAGCCCTTCAACGCCTGCTGCAGCGCCGAGCGCCCCCAGCGCTGGGCAGGGGAGCTGGCGGCTGATGTGCTGGAAGACACTCTCTACCGGATCAATCTGCTGACCGCGGATGGTGACGGGGGCAGCCAGGCGACTGCTCCAGCCGCCTAGCCACGCTGGTCGGCATGCTGGAGCCCTGATGCCACCCCCTCGCGATGGCCTGTTCCAGCTGCGGCAGCTGGTCGGTGAAGGCAGACCGCAGCCTGGCCGGCCGCTTTGTGTGCGGGCGCTGCGGGCGCCCGCTTGGCCTCAAGCCCGAGAAGCAGGTGAGGCGCCGCAGCGGAGGCTCGGGGCGGCGCCTGCCCCGCCCACGGCTTTGGTGGCTGCTGGGCCTGCTGGCGCTGGGAGCCCTTCTGGCCAGTCTGGAACCGGGCCGACGCAGCCCCAGGCCGTTGCCGCCCTCAGGCTCCCAGCCACCGGGACGGGCGCTCTGACCCCCCGGAAGCCAGCAGCTAGCGGGAAGCGGAGCCACGGGCTGCCACCTGGTCGCCATCCCACTGGAAGCCATCATCGTTCCAGGCGCTGGGATCCTCGATCGGCTCCAGGTGGGTCAACACATGGCTGCGAGGCAGGGCAGCGGCAATGTCGTGCTCCAGGGCGGAGCAGAAGTCATGGCCCCGCTGCACGCTCCAGTGACCCGGCACCAGCACGTGCAGGCTCACGAAGCGGCGGGAGCCGGCCACCCGGGTGCGCACGGCGTGGAAGGCCACCTGATCGCCGCTGCGGGCTGCCAGCAGCCGGGCGAGCCGCTGCTGGTCGGGCTCGGCCAGGGAGCGATCCATCAGCCCGGAGGCCGTCTCACGCAGCAGCTGCCAGCCCGTGAACAGGATGTTGGCTGCCACGGCGATCGCCACCAGGGGATCCAGCACCGTGAGGCCCGTGAGCGGCACCAGCACCAGGGACACAACCACCCCAAGGGAGGTCCAGACATCGGTGAGCAGGTGCTGGCCATCCGCCCGCAGGGTGATCGAATCAAAGCGCCGCGACGCCCGCAACAGCAGCACCGCCACCAGGCCGTTGAGGGCCGTGGCCAGCAGCGACAGCATCAGGCCCAGGCCCACCTGCTGCAGGGGCTGGGGGTTCAGCAGCCGGCCAAAGGCGCTCTGCAGGATCAGCAGCGCCGCCAGCACGATCAGGGCGCTCTCGAGGCCGCTGGAGAAGTATTCGGCCTTGAAGTGGCCGTAGTTGTGCTCGCGATCGGCGGGCCTGGCCGCCAGGGTGAGGGCCCAGAAGGCCCCCAGCGCCGCCGCCAGATTCACCAGGGATTCGAGCGCGTCGGAGTACAGGCCCACCGATCCCGTGAGGCGCCAGGCCGCGAGCTTGATCACCATGGTGCTCACGGCCGCCCCAACGGACAGCAGGGTGTAGGAGCGGGGCGAACGAAAGCCGATCACAGGACACTGGCGGGCTCGCATTGTGAAGCCCCCCGGAGCCTGGCGGCAGTCTGCTGGGCGACCGTGGGCCAGGCGAGGGCCTAATTTGCGGGCCTTGGTGTCGTCCGTTCACGCCCCTCTGCCCATGCGGTTTCTGGCCCTGCACCTCGAACCCGGCAGCGACGTGCGCCAGTCCCTGGAGCAGCTGGCCGCCCAGGAGGGCGGCCATGGCTTCGTGCTGAGCGTGGTGGGGAACCTCACCCAGGCCTCCTTCCAGTGCCCCGGCGAGGCCGGCCCCACCGTGCTGACGGGAGAGCTGGAGATCATCACCCTGCAGGGCACGGTGGCTGCCCAGGAGGTGCACCTGCACCTGAGCTTCTCCGACAACGCCTGCCAGGTGTGGGGCGGCCACCTGGAGCCCGGCACGCTGGTGTACAAGGGCGCCGACCTGCTGGTGGGGCTGTTCGATGCGGAGCCGGGCCCCGAGCAGCAGGGCGCTGAACCCCTGATGGTGCCCCTGGCCCAGGCCGCCACGGTGCCCCGGGTGGAGATGGCGGTGCTGCCGGGCTGCCCGTTCTCAGCGCGGGCGCTGCGCATGCTGCGCACCCTTGGCATTGCCCACCGGGTGATCGAGCCCAGCCAGCCGGGCAGCGTGCCCCAGGTGTTCATCGACGGCGCCTTCATCGGCGGCTATGACGCCCTCGCCGAGCTGCACGCCCGCGGCAGCCTCGATGGCCTACGCGGCGCCTGAAGGGTTGTGTCCGCTCAAGCCCGCCTGTCGCCATGACCAGCCTGCAGCTGCACACCCAGGCGGGCTGCGGGCTGGCGATCGGCCGCTACCCACGCTTCCGCTACGACGCCCGGGGCGGCAGCGGCAGGGCAACCTGCACCCCTGTTGACGACAGGCTGGAGATCGTCTTCGACCCAGCCGGGCTCAGCATCCCCCCGCTGAACTGGCGCACAACGCAGGTGCTGGGGCTGCCCCTGCCGCCGGGGCTGCAGATCGCCATCGAACCCCTCACTCTCGCCGGCCAGCTCGTGCCGGCCAGCGGCGCCGTGACGCTGCGCTTCGAGGCGCGCTTCCACTGCAGCTGGGCCGGGCTCTACCGTCCGCCGCCGCTGCTGGTGACCACGGATCTCAGCACAGGATTGGTGGCTGGCCAGCGCCACCACGCCGAGGGCAGCCCCCTGGATGCACGCGGCCAGGGCTGTCTGGTGGGCGTGGCGCGGGTGCCCCCCAGCGGCGATCCCTGGCTCGACGGCTTTCTGGGCCTGCCGGATGACGCCCTGGCGGTGCTGCGCTGTGGGTTTGATGGGTTGAAGGGGTAAAGGAGTGCAATGGATGCCGCAGACCTTCCATAGGCCAGTCGTGTGATTTGCATCATTTCGGGCCGGATGCGGTTTCCCGAATCTCCATTGAGGACTACAGCCGGGGTCTGCAACTAAGAACTGCAGCTGCAACGCCACCTACAGGAAGCCATCGAGATCACCAGCCGGGGAATGAGCTTTGTGGTCAGCTCGGGCACCGGTTCAGGACAGTCAATCGGCTTGCTCATGCCGATCGGCACTGGACTGGATTCACGGGATCAGAAGGTGATCGATGATGCCCAGGGCCTGGAGATCCCGGTGCTCGGGGTGCGACTGGAACCGGAAGTAGGGCGTCAGCTCGGCAAGAGCCACAGCACCTGCGTGTGTGAGGCCCTGCACCACTACCTGCAACGCTTCGGCAACGCCGAGGAGGCCAGGCGACAGTCCCAGCTGCTGGCGGCCCAGGACCCTCAGGGGCATTGGAGCGAGCAGCTGCCGGATTGGGGCGACTGGACGGCATGACGGCAATGCTCTTGCGCCGCGGCGTGGGGTGACGGTGGCCAGTGCTGGGGTGTACTCCTCCAAGCCCAGGCCTGCAGTGGTGGTTCAACCTGATCGCTGGCTGCAGGCGCACCCCAGCGTCAAGCTCTGCCCGCTCACCAGCACCCTGGTGGAGGCCCCACTGGTGCGCATCGCTGTGGCACCAAGCGATCGCAACGGCCTGCGCAAGCCATGTCAGCTGATGGTGGACAAGTTGTTCACTGTGCCGGTCGTTGCCATCGGCGGCATCCTGGGCCAACTGGAGCCCCAGCGGCTCATCGAGCTGGACCTGGCCCTGCGTGGCTGGCTGGAGCTGCCCTGAGGTAGCCAAAGCTCGCTCGTTCGGTTTGTCATCCCCAGGCCCGGCTTGGTCGTGAAGGTGCTGGCTGGGCCCGGCCCTTCCACCACCTGGATTCGCCATTGGCCTTGGAGCAGATCGCTGAACGGCTGCTCCAACAGGGCAAGATCATCAATCGTTCCAAGCCAGTTCGCTACACACGCAATCCCTGTTCAGGCTGAGCATTCATCAGCACTGGAACTCACTCCTCCAGCCTCGCGGTGGTGCCACTCGGCACAATGGCGAGGCCGATCGGGGCCAGGGCGATCAGCGCCAGCTTCACGTGCTGGATGCCGAAGGGGATGCCCACGATGGTCACGAAGCAGGCCAGGGCCGAGCTGAGGTGGCCGATGGCCAGCCACCAACCCGCCAGCAGGAACCAGATCACATTGCCCACCAGCCCCAGGGGGCCGGTGCCGAAGTCGGAGCGGCCGGTGAGTTCCTGGCGGCTGATCGCCTCCTTGCCGAAGGGCCAGAAGGAGAAGTTGCCGATCACGAAGCAGGCCCGGGCCCAGGGAATCCCCACCACGGTGAGGGCCGCCACCAGGCCGGCCAGCCACCAGCCCAGGCCCATCACAAAGCCCCCCAGCACAAACCAGAGAACGTTCAGCAGAAAACCGAGCATCCCTTCACCTCTGCGCAGCAGTGTGGCGCTGGCGCAGCTTCAGCCTGCCCCGGCTGCCCTAGTTTGACCGGGTGGGCCTGGCCCTGGCGCCTGACGCTGCCCCCCATGTTCTTCCGGATCCACCACACCCTCCACTACCACTACGACCAACCCGTGTTCCTGGAGCCGCACACGCTGCGGCTCACCCCCCGGCAGAGCGCCACGCAGCGGCTGCTGAGCCACACCCTCACAGTGCGGGAACCGCCGGCCGGCAACACGCCAGTGGAGGAGCCCGGCGGCGCCGACACCACTGAGATCTGGTTCACGGGCCTGCGCCAGGAGCTCTGGATCCACACCACCGCCGTGGTGGAAACGCTGCGCCGCAACCCCTTCGACTGGAWCCTCACCGATCCCAGCGCCCAGACCCTGCCCCTGCGC
>NZ_JADEWP010000133.1:0-7103 GCF_015207535.1 Cyanobium sp. LEGE 06143
GGATTCGGCTGGGGCCGCGTCCGGGGGGCCTTCCAGCTCCTGCAGCAAGTCCTCGACACCATCGAGGCAGTCGACCACCACCACGTCGGCCGGGGGATCTGAGGCCTCGGCGGCGGCGGCTGGCGCCGAATCTTCAGCGTCTTGAACCACCTCTGGCGTGCAGGCAGCCCCAGGCCCGCTCGTTTCTGCCTTCTCGGCCTCCTCTTCGCTCGGCGCCGCCTCGGCTTGCTGCGTGCCCCCGACCGCTTCAGTGGCGCCTTCGACGGCTGCCGCGTCCGCCCGCTCAGGCCTCTCAGCCAGCAGGTTCGCCGCAGGAACCTCGCTCACCTGATCCACGCCCTCTGGCTGCTCCTGAGGGGGCTCAGCGGCCTGGTCAGGCTGGCTGGGGCCGGGCTCAAGCCGTACCCAACGCTTGGTGGTCTGGCGAGGCTGCCGCATCTGGCGCATCCACCCCAGCACTCCAGCCCCCAGGCCGCCGGCCAGCTCCAGCAGCCGGGCCAGGCTGGCGCCCAGTTCCGCCAGGCTTTTCTGCCAGCGTTCCGTTGACCACAAGCGCTGTTGCTCCTCGGGCGTCAGCTGGCGCCAGCGGGCCTGTCCCACCTCCAGGCCCAGCCGGCCCACCAGCAGGCCACCGCAGAGCACGGCCAGCATGGGCGCTCCCCTCAGCCGCTCGGCGCTGGTCACCAGCACCAGGCCCAGCAGGAGCACCACGCCGCCCCAGAGCGAGTCCCTGGGACGGCTCAGCTCTGAGGCCAGCACGGGCAGCAGCAGCACGGTGAGCCCGAGCATCAGGGCCAGGGCTCCCCCCAGGGTCGCAAGCATGGCTTCGGGACAAGAGTGCCCATTCTGAGCCGACCCCTTGGCGGGGGCCTGCGGTTGGGATCCGGGATCGCGGCCCTGCTTACAGTTCCCTTACCAGCCCACCTGGCGGAATTTGGTAGACGCGCTGGGTTTAGGTTCCAGTGGCCTTGGTCGTGGGGGTTCAAGTCCCCCGGTGGGCATCAACCTTTTCTTAAGTTGCAGGCCATCTGAATTGCTTCGCGGCCCGTCCCAGCCCATGACCCAGGCTCCCGCCGCAGAGCGCCACCTGGCTGTGGGCACGCTCGGTCGGTCACCGTCCAGCTCCGTTCCCCGGCAGTACCTCGATGCTCCGGCCGCCTGGAATCCCACGGTGGGACTCTTCCTGGGTGGCTTTGCCCTGGCGGGGCTGACGATCTGGGGCTGGTTCGTGGGGCAGTGGCCCCTTGGCATGCTGCTGATCACCGGCTTTCTGGCCCTGCACCTGGAGGGCACCGTGATCCACGACGCCTGCCATAACGCGGCCCACCCCAGCCGCTTCTGGAATGCCGTGATGGGCCATGGGGCAGCCCTGCTGCTGGGCTTCAGCTTCCCGGTGTTCACCCGGGTGCATCTGCAGCACCACGCCCATGTGAACGACCCGAAGCACGATCCCGATCACATCGTGAGCACCTTCGGGCCTCTGTGGCTGATTGCGCCGCGATTCTTTTACCACGAGTTGTTCTTCTTTCGCCGCCGCCTGTGGCGACGCTATGAATTGCTGGAGTGGGGAATTGCTCGTGCCGTCTTCTTTTCGATTGTATTGGCGGGCGCCAAATATGGATTCATGCCGTTCATCTTCAACTGCTGGTTCGCGCCTGCGCTGATGGTGGGTGTCACCCTGGGGCTGTTCTTTGACTACCTGCCCCACAGGCCCTTCCAGTCGCGTAACCGCTGGCACAACGCCCGGGTGTACCCCGGCAGGCTGATGAACTGGCTGATCATGGGCCAGAACTATCACCTGATCCATCATCTCTGGCCCTCCATCCCCTGGTTTGAATACAAGCCCGCTTACCACGCCACCAAGCACATCCTGGATGCGAAGGGATCGCCGCAGCGCCTGGGCTTGTTTGAAACCCGTGCAGACGGTCTCAATTTCCTCTACGACATCCTGCTGGGGGTGCGCAGCCACCGCAAGCGCCGCAGCAAGCTGCGCCCCCTGGCCGCCCTGATGCCCACCCGCCATGCCCGGCGTCGCGTGCTTGAGGTGCTGCACCGCACAGCTGTTTCGCCCGTGCGTTGACCCTGGCCCTGTGCCCAGAACGACGGAACTGTCCTACTGAACAGGCTCAAGTCGATGGCGCTCGACAGGATTGAAAAGGCCGCCCATCGCGCCGGTAGGTGTCAGCCCGCCAGGATCTGGGGCACCCGGAAGAAATCTCCCTCCCGTTGCGGCGCCAGATCCAGTAGCTCCTCCCGCACAGGCGTGGGCGACACCGCATCCTCACGGGTGACATTCACCACTTCCACGGCCCGGGTGGTGGCAGGAACCCCTTCGGTGTCCACAGCTTCCAGGTGGGCCACGTACTCGAGGATGCGCTCGAGCTGGGCGGTGTAGGTGGTGATCTTCTCTTCCGGCAGGGCCAGCCGAGCCAGCTGGGCCACCTTGCGCACGTCATCGGTGGTGATCTGGCTCATGCGGCGCTCCGATCCGGCAGGGGTGCTGAACTCTGAAACTAGCTGTCGGTTGCCAGGAAGCGCTCCAGATCGGTGCTGAGGGCGGTGGCGGCCAGTTCCAGGAACTCCTGTCCATGCTCTGGGCTGGCCAGGAATGGGTCGGAGCCCATGCGGCCGTCGGGGTGGCGGCGCCGGAAGTCGGCGGGGCCGTGGATCGGGCCGGCGGGAGCCGCCTCAGGCAGGGGGCGCTGCTTGCTCTCCAAGCTGGGCTCGAGGTGCAGGGTCAGGGCGATCTCACTGGGGGTGGCGTGATGGCCCTCCCGATCKCCATACAGCTCCCGTGCCTTCTGGAACACCGGGGCCGCCATGAACCAGTTGGCCATGCGGCAGCGCAGCCGCTCCGCCCCCGGCAGCCCCCGGCCTGCCGCCGTGGCGTAGGCCTGGGCGAAGGCGGCCTTGCCGGTGGCGATGTTGCCGCCGTGGCCATTGACCACGAAGATCCGCTCGAAGCCATGCCCCGCCAGCGAGAGCACGATGTCGTGCAGCACGGCGATCAGGGTGCTGGGCTGGAGGCTCACCGTGCCGGCGAAGCCCAGATGGTGTTCCGCCATGCCGAAGGCCTGAGCGGGCGTCACCAGCACTCCGGTGCGGCGGCCCACCTCCAGGGCCACCGCTTCAGCTGTGAGGGCATCGGTGCCGATCGCGCCCGTGGGGCCGTGCTGCTCGGTGGAGCCCAGCGGCACGATCACGCCGCGGCAGCGCTCCAGGTAGGTCTCCACCTCCGGCCAACTGCGCAGTTGCAGGCGGATCGCCTCAACACTGGTGGAGCCGGCATTGGAGGGGGCGGCGGCTGGCGAGGTCACAGGCAGAACAGAGCTGGTTTCATCCTGGCGGGGTCGTGGTGAACAGCGGGACTCCGGCCTCCTCTGCCTAGACTCATGAGGCGCTGCGCCGCCAAGCCCATGCTGCACCGCAAGCTCTCCCAGTTCTGTGCTGAAAAACGGCCCGTGTGGGTGTTCCTGCGCGATCAGCAGCGCTGGATCGAGGAGGCCCTGATCACCGAAATCGAAGGCGATCTGGTCACCCTCCACTACGACGCCGAGGAGGACGACGAGACCCACAGCTGGGAGGAGAGCGTGCGTCTGGACTCGATCGGAGCCGTGAGCACACGCCTGTCGTATGTGAGCCGCAGTGGCATGGATGACCTGCCCACCGCTGAAGACTGCCCGGAGGCCGAACGGCTCAGCAGCTGATCGCAGCGGCTGAGCCGTTCGGCTGATCAGTGGGCGGTGCCGTTGCCGTCGTAGGCGTCGGTGTCGTAGTAGCCGCCCTTGGTGCCGAAGAACAGGGTGGAGAGGCAGAACAGGCCACTGGTGAGCAGCAGCACGGTGGCCAGCGTGAAACCGGAGGAGTCCATGGCGAAGCGGGAAGAGTGGGCTGAGCTTGCCACCAGTGTGCTCCCTGCCGCCTTCTTTGGCAGGCCCGCCGAGCAGGTGGCCCCGGAATTGGTGGGCTGCTGGCTGATCCGACGGCTGCAGACGGGCGAGCAGCTGCGCGGCCTGATCGTGGAAACGGAGGCCTATGCCCAGCAGGAGCCGGCCTGCCATGGGTCCCGCCGCCGCTCGCCCCAGAACGAGACGCTGTTCGGGGAGCCCGGCCGGTTTTACGTGTATCTCACCTACGGCATCCATCACTGCGTGAATCTGGTGACCGGCTGCCTCGATGAGGCCAGCGGAGTGCTGCTGCGGGCGGTGCAGATCCCCGATGAGCCGGCCCGGGTGGCGGCCGGCCCAGGACTGCTGGCCAGGCGCTTCGGCATCGATCGCCGCCATGACGGTTTGCCGGCGCGGCCTGACTCGGGCCTCTGGCTGGCACCGCGCCTGCTGCCGCCTGGGATGGATGGCCAGCTCACCCAGACCACGCGCGTCGGCATCAGTCAGGCCCAGGAGCTGCCCTGGCGCTGGTACCTGCGCTCCAGCCCCTGTGTCAGCCGCCGGGCCCGCGGCGACCGCCTGGTGCGCCCGGGGGCAGGCCTCTAGGTTGAGGGTGTTTGCGCCTCTCGGGATTGGGCAGCTGGGCTCATCGCCATGTGATTGATCTGGCGGCCTTCTCGCTGGACGATCTGGCCATGGTTCTGGAGTTGGCCCAACGCTTCCGCGCCATGCCGGTCAGCGGCGCCCGCAAGCTGCCGGCGCTGCAGGGGCGTCTGATGACCAGCCTGTTCTTCGAGCCCAGCACCCGCACCCGCAGCAGCTTCGAGCTGGCGGCAAGACGCCTCTCGGCCGATGTGCAGAGCTTCTCGCCGTCATCGAGCTCCCTGGCCAAGGGGGAGAGCCTGCTGGACACGGCCCGCACCTACGTGGCCATGGGGGCCGACGTGCTGGTGGTGCGGCATCACTGCGCCGGCATCCCGCAACGGCTGGCGGAAGACCTCGATCAAGCCGGTGAGCGAGTCGCGGTGCTCAATGCCGGCGATGGCCTGCACAGCCACCCCAGCCAGGCCCTGCTCGACCTCTTCACCCTGGCGCGCCACTTCAATCCCCTCGCCCCCACGCCCGAGAGCCTGCGGGGCCGGCGCATCGTGATCGTGGGGGATGTGCTCCATTCCCGGGTGGCCCGCTCCAACCTCTGGGCCCTCACCGCCTGTGGCGCCGAGGTGGTGCTGTGCGGGCCGGCCACTCTGCTGCCGGAGAGCTTTGCGGCCTTCGTGGCGGCTCCACCGCCCGGCCAGGCCAGCGATCCGGTGCAGGAGCGGGGCGGCGTCACGGTGCTGCGCGACCTCGACGCCGCCCTCGACGGCGCCGACGCCGTGATGACCCTGCGACTGCAGAAGGAGCGCATGCGCAGCCACCTGCTCACCAGCCTGGACTCCTACCACCGGGCCTATGGCCTCAGCCACGAGCGTCTCAGGCGCTGCGGTCGTGCCGTGCCCGTGCTCCATCCGGGGCCGGTGAACCGCGGCGTGGAGATGGCCTCGGCTCTGCTGGATGACCCCGCCGTGTGTGCGGTGGAGGAACAGGTGCGCAACGGCATCCCTGTGCGGATGGCGCTGCTCTATCTGCTGGCCACGGAGGCCATGGCCGCACCTGGTCTCACAACAGCTTGAAGCCGTCGAGCAGCAGTCCGTAGAGCAGGCCGACGCGCCCCATGTCCAGCAGCTGGAGTCCGAGGCGCTGATCGGCCTGGCGGAGCAGGGGCCCCCGGGCCCGGATCGCCAGCTCGATCACCAGCACGCAGATCACCGCGCCAACGGGGTCGATCTGGGAGAGCTGACCGCTGATCGAAGCCACCACGCCGCCGATCGAAAAGCTCATCAGCAGCACGATCAGCTGCAACGACAGCCGGCGCCATGGATTGGTGGCCCAGCGCTGCAGACGACCGCTGGCCTGGGCGATGCTCTGTTGGAAGCGGGTTTGCTGGAAGCGGGGCTGCTGAGCGGGCCGCTGCTGGAGGTTGGCCACGGATGGGTCGGGGACTCAGCAGCAAGGGGGAGGCAGGACGGTTGAGCTGGCGATCCCCATCACCCGGCCCGGTCCTGCCTGCCATGGTCTACACCATCTCTGGAGCCTTGACAGCCCCTTGACGCTACTGATAGGGGATTCCAATAAAAAAGCCCGTGGCCTGGGGCCCGGGCGGGATGATGGGGACCCCGTCAGCAAAGCGATTGATGCTGGCCTGATCAAGGGGCCTGGGTCGTTTGACGGAGCGTCCATTGACACCCTTGACGCCAGGGTTGGGGCGGCGCAGAGCGGGACTCAGCTGTCGCTTTCCTTCTTGCGGGATGACTTGCCCTCCAGCAACTCCAGCAGCGCCTCCATCTGAGCCATCACACCGCGCACTTCACCGGCTTCCGGCAGGAGACCATCCTCCATCACGCCCTGATGCATCTCGCGGAGCTCCTGGCGGATGTAGCGCAGGTGGCTCACCACCTGTTCGCGCTTCGACTGCGACATGGATGGGCAGAAACTGTCACGTCTCTTTTACAACATCGCCGGTTTCGTATCGATCAGGGCCCGGATCAGCGCCGGGATCACTTCTGGCCGAACCGGGCCCTGGCCTCGGCGTAGAAGGCCCCATCCACCTGCTCAAGGCCAGCTTCAGCGGCCATGGCCTCAACGCGCCTGCGCACGGCAGGTCGCACAAAAAAGGGCACTTCCTTCAGGGCGGCCTCGGCCTCAGCGGTCCAGGGCGTGGGAGCTGGCATCGTCAGTGCGGCCTGCGGGCAAGCCGGATCGCTGCACCGGCCTCAGAATGGAGAATAGGGGACTCGAACCCCTGACCTCTGCGGTGCGATCGCAGCGCTCTACCAGCTGAGCTAATTCCCCTCAGGGGGCCATTATCGCCCCAGCCCTTCCGCCTGCCAGCCTCTCCGCCATCTCCCCATCGCCATGGCCTCCTTGTCTGAGTCGATCACTCCGGAGCGGCTTGCCGCCTTTGACGAGGCCATGACCGCCGTGCTGGCCCAGCGCCTGGACGAAGATGATTACCCCACCCCCTTCGACGGCCTCTCGGACTGGCACCTGATGCGGGCCCTGGCGATCCACCGGCCCGAGCTGGCGCGCCCCTACGTGCACCTGGTGGACCAGGAGCCCTTTGATGAGGACTGAGGGGCAGGGCCTGCTCCAGCCCCACCTCGCCCCCTCCTCAAC
>NZ_JADEWP010000136.1:0-6979 GCF_015207535.1 Cyanobium sp. LEGE 06143
CCGATGCGGCGTTGGTCGGCTCTGGGGAGCTCAGCGCGGCTGAAGGCCTGGTGATAGGGCCGGGGATGCACCAGCTCCAGGCAGCGGCGCGGGATGGGCAGCGGTTGATGCAGGTTGGCGGCCGGCGCCAGGTCCAGGGTCTGCAGGCGCTCGAACAGCAGCCTGAACTTGGCCATCGGAAAGCGATGGTCGCTGGCCAGGGGGGCCGAGTAGGCGGGGTGATAGACGAGTGGCGGATGCACCCTGCCGGTTCAGCCAGGCGTGAAGGGCTGTTCTAGAGGCTGCTGGGGGTGCGGCGGGTGAGATTGCGCAGCTTGCGCAGGGCCTTGAGTTCCACCTGGCGCACCCGCTCGCGCGACACATCCAGTTGACGGCCGATCTCCGCCAGGGTGTGACGTTCGCAGCCCTCCAGCCCGAACCGCAGCTGCAGTACGTGGCGCTCCTGCTCGCCCAGCTGGTTCAACCACTGCTGGAGCTGCTCCTGGTTGAGGCCTCGCTCGACCCTGTCCAGGGGCTCCTCCTCGCTGGAGTCGGCGATCAGGTCGCCCAGGAAACTCCTGCCCTCATCGCCGTTCACCGGCGCATCCAGACTGGAGGTGGTGAGGGACTGGCGCAACAGGCCATCGAGCTCATCGAGGGGCATGGCCATGGCCTCGGCGATCTCCTGGCGGCTGGGCATGGCTCCGAGCTTGTGGGCCAGCTCCAGGCTCACCTTGCGGATCGCGCTCAGCCGCTCGCTGAGGTGCACCGGCAGGCGGATCGTGCGTGACTGGCAGGCGATCGCCCGGGTCATGCTCTGGCGAATCCACCAGAAGGCATAGGTGGAAAATTTGTATCCGCGGGTGGGATCGAACTTCTCGACGGCGCGCTCCAGGCCGAGGGATCCCTCCTGAATCAGATCGAGCAGCTCCAGACCCTTGCCCTGGTATTTCTTGGCCACGCTCACCACGAGGCGAAGATTCGCCTTCATCATGCGTTGCTTGGAGCGCTGGCCCACCCGCACCAGCTTTTTGTCGTGGTCGGAATAGCTGGCGGAATCGCTCTCCAGGAGCCGCATCAACACCTGCACCTGATTGCCCAGCTCGATCTCCTCGGCCGGCGTCAGCAGGGGTTCCCGGCCGATGCTGGCGAGATACCAACTGATCGGATCACTGCTGCGTCTGCGGCTGTGATCACTGGCCCTTTGGGTGGTGGCGTTCATCAGGACGGCCAGTCGAGGAATAAGACTATCCACGCCAAATGGGGGGATCCGGTGTCATTTCAGTAACCCTTTAGGTTTTGCTTGCAAAAGCACACGGTTGTTGTGGTCGAACTCACACCGTCAGGTTTCTGCTGCTGCCCAGGAGGGTTCGTCCTGGCCGCCTGGCGCCGGATCGAGGCCCGCCAGGGCTGAGGCGATCGCCATCGGTGTGCAGTGGCCGGGGCCAGCGCCTGCGCGCACCCTCAGACCCGCCTGGGCGTGGGCCAGGGCCGCTGCCGCCAGCACGGCTGGATCGGCCTGGCCGCAGGCGGCGATGGCCTGGGCGCCCAGCCCGGCGCAGTAGCCCGCCAGCACGTCCCCGAGGCCGGCGCGGGCCGCGCGGGGTTCGGCTTCCCCCAGCTGCCAGCGGCGCCCATCAGGGGCGGCCACCACGCTGCGGGCTCCCTTCAGCACCAGGCCCACGCCCGCCTCGCCGGCGGCCCGGCCGGCGGCCTCCAGGGGCGGCAGCTCTGCCCACTGGGGGAAGAGGCGCTCGAACTCCGCCCCATGCGGGGTGAGCCAGGTGGGGCCCTGGCGATGACCCAGCCAGGCCGCCGCGCTGCAGCCCAGGCCTGGGGCCACCGCCAGGGCCAGACGGTTGAGGCCGTCGGCATCGAGCACCAGCAGGCCGGGCAAGCGTTGCAGCCGCTCCCACACCTCCAGCTCACGCCCTGCGCCGAGGGCAGGCTGCGGCTGGCCCCCCAGCCCCGGCCCCAGCAGCAGGGCATCGAGCCGTTCAAGAGTGGTGGCGGGAAGGTCGGCCAGGCAGAGGTGCCCCGCCGGGTCGCAGGCCAGCTCCGCGCTCACCACCACATGCGGCGCCCTGGCCACCAGCTGCCCCCCCACGCCGGCGGCTCCGGCCAGCCGCACACTGGCGCAGCCGCTGGCACTGGCCCCCGCCACCGCCAGGTGCGCGGCGCCCTGGAAGCGGGCACTGCCGGCCAGCAGCAGCAGCCGGCCCCGGCCGTACTTGCTCGCCGCCGTTTCGATCCGGGGCCAGGGCGCGGTGCTCAGGTCGGCGGCAGCCAGCAGCAGCGGCGGGCTGGCGGGCAGGGAGTCCAGGGCCTGGCGGGCCAGCCCCAGGTCGATGCGCTCCAGCCGGCCCACCCAGGCCAGGGCCGCATCCTGCGCCAGGCCCTGCTTGATCAGCCCCACGGTGCAGGTGTGGATGGCCTTCGCTGCCACGGCACCGAGGCAGCGCCCCGTGTCGCTGCACAGTCCGGTGGGCACATCCAGGGCCACCAGACCCCCAGGGGCCTGCTGCTGCCGATGCTCCAGCAGGGTTTCGAGCGCGGCGCCTGGGGGCCGGCTCTGGTTGAGGCCCAGCAGGGCCTCAATCCAGAGGCTGGCCGCGGCGGGATCTGGTGGACCGGCCAGGGTGGGGATGCCAAGCCAGTGGGCATGGCGGCGGTGGGTGGCGGTGAGGGGTTTGCAGCGCTCAAAGGGGCACCACAGCTGCACGGCGATGCCGGCCAGGTGGAGCTCCCGGGCCACCACCAGCCCATCACCGCCGCTGTGGCCAGGCCCCACCAGCACCAGGGCCCCGCAGGCCCTCAACCGGGGGCCGTGAGCTCCCAGCAGCCGCTGGCTGAGGGCCAGGCCGGCCTTCTCCATCAGTGCCTCCACCGGCAGGCCGCTCTCGAACAGCCTGGTTTCCACGGCGGCCATCTGGGCGCCGCTCACCAGCAGGTGCTCGGCGTCGCGGGCCGGCCAGGGGGTGGGGCTGGGGGTCACGGCAGGCGATGGGGCGCCGCTTCATGATGGGAGCAATGTCGCCTTTCGCCCCGCCTTGCTGAGCTCCGCCCCTGCTGCCACTCCAGCCGGTGCCCAGGCCCTGGAGCGCCTGCGGGCCTGGCCCGGCGAGCATCGCGTTGCTGTGGGGCTCTCCGGCGGGGTGGACAGCTCCCTCACCGCGGCCCTGCTGGTGGAGGCGGGCTGGCAGGTGGAGGGGCTCACCCTGTGGCTGATGAGCGGCAAGGGGGCCTGCTGCGCCGAGGGGCTGGTGGATGCCGCCGGCCTCTGTGAGCAGCTGGGGGTGCCCCACCATGTGGTGGATTCCCGCGAGCAGTTCCGGGCCCAGATCGTTGACTTTCTGGTGGAGGGCTATGCCGCCGGGGTGACGCCCCTGCCCTGCTCCCGCTGCAACCGCGAGGTGAAGTTCGGCCCGATGCTCGCCTGGGCCCGGGAGCAGCGCGGCCTGGAGCGCCTGGCCACGGGCCACTACGCCCGCGTCCGCCCGGCCAGCGGTGGCGGCCGTGACCAGCTGCTGCGCGGTCTGGATCGCCACAAGGACCAGAGCTACTTCCTCTACGACCTGCCCCAAGAGGTGCTCTGCCGGCTGGTGTTTCCCCTCGGTGAACTCACCAAACCCGACACCCGCCTGGAGGCCGAGCATCACGGCCTGCGCACCGCCGCCAAGCCCGAGAGCCAGGACCTCTGCCTGGCCGACCACCATGGCTCGATGCGGGCCTTCCTGGATGCCTACCTGCCGCCGCGCCAGGGCGAGATCGTGCTGGGAGACGGCCGGGTGCTGGGCCACCACGATGGCCTGGAGCACTTCACCATCGGCCAGCGCAAGGGGCTGGGGGTGGCCTGGAGCGAGCCGCTGCATGTGGTGCGTCTCGATGGCGCCATGAACCGGGTGGTGGTGGCACCCCGCTCCGAGGCGGCCCGCCCCGACTGTGTGGTGGGCGCGGTGAACTGGGTGTCGATCGAGCCGCCCCAGCAACCGCTGGAGGTGGAGGTGCAGGTGCGCTATCGCAGCGCCCCGGAGCCGGCCCTGCTCACCCCCCTGGAACCCACCGAGGCCGATGGGGCAGCGGGCCGGCCTTACCGGGTGCAGCTGCGTTTCGCCGAGGAGCAGTTCTCCATCACCCCGGGCCAGGCCGCGGTGTTCTATGCCGGTGACGTGCTGCTCGGTGGCGGGCTGATCCAGGCTTCCCCCAACTGAGCTCGCCTCACCAGCCCTCTCTTCGCCAGCCCTCTCCTCACCAGTAGGGATCGCTGGCCAGTTCCACCGTGAGCGAGCCCGTGCGGCTGGGGGGCACCGTGGCGATGCAGGCCCGCACCACCCGGCCGTTCACCTCGATTTCGCAGGCGCCGCAGCTTCCCCCCAGGCAGCCGGTGGGGATGGTCACGCCGGCCTGCTCKGCCGCCACCAGCCAGGAGCTGCCGCTGGCCACCTGGCTGGTGTGGCCGTTGGGCCAGTGCAGGCGAACCGGAGTGGCACTCATCAGGGGTGAAGCAAGGGGGCGAGGTTCACGTGGGCCTCGAAGGCATCGGCCAGGCGATCGAGCAGGGCGTCGCGTTGCTGGGCATGGTCGCTCTGATGTTCGCTCAGCAGGGGGAGTCCTCGGCGATGGCGCAGCTGGTTGAGCCAGCGTCGCCGCCAGGCACCGCTGTCGAACACCCCGTGCAGGTAGGTGCCCGCCACGCTGCCGCCCCGCTCACCGATCGGCCGCCACCATCCCAGGCCGGCCTCAGCGGCCAGCGGAGCGGTGGCGGCCGCGCGCTCTGACCCGTCGCCTGCCAGACCGCCGCCCAGCAGCTCGGTGTGGCCGCGGTGAAGCTCGAAGCCGCGCAGCTCCAGCGGTGATCCTGGCGGCCACAGGGCCGGGCAGTGCCGCTGGCGCAGGGCCTTGCTGGCGCCATAGACGGTGCGCAGCGGCAGCAGGCCAAGACCCGCCTGCTCTGCCCCACCGCCCCGGATCGCCTCGCCCTCCAGGCCGCGCGGATCGCCCAGCTGCCGTCCCAGCATCTGCAGACCGCCGCAGAGGCCGAACAGGTGGCCGCCGCTGCTCACGTAGGCCGCCAGCCTCTCCCCCCAGCCGTGATCCTGCAGGGCCGCCAGGTCCCGCAGGGTCTGCTTGCTGCCCGGCAGGATCACGGCATCGGGCTGGCCGAGCTCCTCGCCGGGCCGGATCCAGCGCAGTTGCAGGCTGGGCTCGGCCTCAAGGGGGTCGAGGTCGGAGAAGTTGCTGAGCGAGGGCAGCCGCAGCACGGCGATCTCCAGCTCGGCCCGGCCCTTGCTACCGCGACGCTCCAGCAGATCGAGGGAGTCTTCCGGGGGAAACAGCTCATCCAGCCAGGGCATCACCCCCAGCACGGGCACGCCGGTGTGCTCCTGCAGCCAGGTTCTGCCGGCGTCAAAGAGTTCGCGCCGGCCCCGAAAGCGGTTGATCAGCAGCCCCCGGATCAAGGGACGCTGCACCGGCGTGAGTAGCTGCAGGGTGCCCACCAGCTGGGCAAACACCCCGCCCCGTTCGATGTCCGCCACCAGCAGGCAGCGGGCCCGCAGGAACTGGGCCAGCCGCAGGTTCGTGAGGTCGCGGGCCTGCAGGTTCACCTCCACGGGGCTGCCGGCCCCCTCCAGCACCAGCCGGCCGCCGGGATGGCTGGTCTGCAGCGCGTCCAGCCCCTCCCGGATGGCGGCCCAGCCGGGGCGAAACCAGTCGCGGTAGTAGTGCTCGGCCCGGGCCGTGCCCACCGAGCGGCCCAGGTGGATCACCTCGCTGGTGCTGTCGCCCTGGGGCTTGAGCAGCACGGGATTCATGCTGCAGTGGGGCTCCAGCCCCGCCGCCCAGGCCTGCAGCGCCTGGGAGTAGGCCATCTCACCGCCGCCGCCATCCACCCAGGCGTTGTTGCTCATGTTCTGACCCTTGAAGGGCAGCGGCTGCTCACCGTGGCGGCGCAGCACCCGGCAGAGGGCGGCCGTCATCAGCGACTTGCCGGCGCCGCTGCTGGTGCCCAGCACCATCAGGGGGCTGGGCGCGAGGGCCGGATCCCTCACAGGCGCGGCCGGCTGCGCCGCAGCTGGTGCTGCAGCCGCTCCAGCAGGGACGCCTCGGGAATGGCGCCCGGCCACTGCTCCAGCAGGTCGCGCCCCATCGGCGTGAGACGCACCCGCTCGGTGAGTCCCTGGCCATCCACCTCCCGGCGCAGCACCCCCACCTGGATCAGCCAGATCCAGTGGGCCTCCACCCGTTCGCTGCCCAGGCTGCAGCTGCAGTGCTGGCCGGCATCGGCCCGGCGGCAGAAGGCACTGCTGCTGAGCGGTGTGGCGCCCACCAGCTCATAGAACGTGCGGCGGAACGGCAGGCAGCGCATCGCCTGGGAGGCCCGGGCCCAGGAGCGGGCCTGGAGGTGAGGCTGTCCTTTCATAGGGCGATTCTCCCTGACCTGACGGCCCAGATGCTGGTGCTTGCCTCCGCCTCCCCGGCCCGTCGCCGCCTCTTGCAGCAGGCGGGCCTCCCCCACCGGGTGCAGGTGAGTGGGGTGGACGAGGAGGCGTTTGCCCATGCCGATGCCCGGCAGTTGGTGCGCCAGCTGGCCCAGGCGAAGGCCGAAGCAGTGGCGGAAAAGCTGGCGGTGGAGCTGGCGGCTGAGCTGGGGAAGGCTGCCCCCACAGCTCTGCCGGCGTGGTGCGGGGTGCTGGGCTGTGATTCGGTGCTGGTGTTCGCCGGAGAGACCTTCGGTAAGCCCCGCGATGCCGAGCAAGCCGCCGCCCGCTGGCGCCGCATGAGCGGCCAGTGGGCGGAGCTGCACACCGGTCACTGCCTCACGGCCCCGCAGGGGCCGCCGCTGCAGTCGGTGGTGACCACGCGGGTGCAGTTCGCCGCCCTGGACGAAGCGGCCATCACCGCCTACGTGGCCACTGGCGAGCCGCTGCAATGCGCTGGGGGATTTGCCCTGGAGGGGCGGGGCGGGCTGCTGGTGGAGCGGATCGAACGCTGCTTCAGC
>NZ_JADEWP010000148.1:0-6470 GCF_015207535.1 Cyanobium sp. LEGE 06143
CATCAGGGATGTGCTCAGCGTACTGGACCAACTACCGAAATAAGGATATCACTGTGATTCGGGTAGAACTGCCGGCGCTGATCGGGCGCCTTAACGACATTTCACGCCAGGCCCTGGAAGCCTCCGCCGCCCTGTGCATCAGCCGCCAGGGCGCCGAGATTACCCCGGCCCATTTGCTGTTCAAACTGCTGGAAACGCCGTTCTCTGACGTGCGCCAGATTCTGGAACACACCGGCATCAATCATCAGCAACTGCAGCCATTGGTGGGCGACAGCCTGAACGGCGAGCCGCAGACTGCCGAGCCTTATCCCTCGTTCTCGCCGTTGCTGGTGGAACTGATTCAGGACGCCTGGCTGTTGGCCTCCACCGAACTGGGTCACACCGAACTGCGTTCCGGCGCCGTGTTCCTGGCCCTGCTGCAGCCCGGCGACACGATCCTGGGCATGGACCTCAGCCACGGCGGTCACCTCACCCATGGCTCGCCGGTGAACGTGAGCGGCAAGTGGTTCAAGGCCGTGCACTACGGCGTGGACCCCGAAACCCAGCAGCTCAACTTCGACAGCGTGCGCCAGCTGGCGCTGCAGCACCGGCCCAAGCTGATCGTGTGCGGCTACTCGGCCTACCCCCGCAGCATCGACTTCCAGGCCTTCCGCGCCATCGCCGATGAGGTGGGCGCCTTCCTGCTCGCGGACATGGCCCACATCGCCGGCCTGGTGGCCGCCGGCGTGCACGCCAACCCCGTGCCCGTGTGCGATGTGGTCACCACCACCACCCACAAGACCCTGCGCGGTCCCCGCGGCGGCCTGATCCTCTGCCGCGATGCCGAGTTCGGCAAGCGCTTTGACAAGGCGGTGTTCCCCGGCAGCCAGGGCGGCCCGCTGGAGCACGTGATCGCCGCCAAGGCGGTGGCCTTCGGCGAAGCCCTGCTGCCTTCCTTCCGGGCCTACAGCGACCAGGTGGTGCGCAATGCCCAGGCCCTGGCGCAGCGCATCCAGGAGCGGGGCATCGCCGTGGTCAGCGGTGGCACCGACAACCACCTGGTGCTGCTGGATCTGCGCAGCATCGGCATGACCGGCAAGGTGGCGGATCTGCTGGTGAGCGACGTGCACATCACCGCCAACAAGAACACGGTGCCCTTCGATCCCGAGTCCCCCTTCGTCACCAGTGGTCTGCGCCTCGGCACCGCCGCCTGCACCACCCGCGGCTTTGATGCCGAGGCCTTTGCCGAGGTGGCCGACGTGATCGCCGACCGCCTGCTCAACCCCGAGGATGGGGCGATCGAGGAGCGCTGCCGGCAGCGCGTTGCGGGGCTCTGCGAGCGCTTCCCGCTCTACGCCCCCACCCGTGAGCTGCAGTCGGTCTGAGCCCCTCACCTGCCCGTAATGTGGCGGCCTACGCCCTGCCCCCAGGCGCCTGCGTCGGCCCGCTGTCGTGACTCTTGCCTACAGCCCCAACGCTGCAGCGCTGCTCACCTTTGCCGTGGCTGCCGTGCTCACCGCCCTGGTGGTGCCAGTGGTGCGGCGGCTCGGCCTGCGCTGGGGGCTGATCGACGCCCCCGACGCCCGCAAGCAGCACACCACCCCGATGGTGCGGCTGGGGGGGATCGGCATCGTGATCGCCTTCAGCCTGGCTCTCGCCCTCACCTGGCAGCTCGGTGGCTTCGCCCAGCTGGAGGCCAGCAAGGATGCCCTGATCTGGACCACCCTCGGCGGCTCGCTGTGCTTCTTCGTGATCGGCCTGGCGGACGATCTGTTCGCCCTGCCCCCCTTGCCGAGGCTGCTGGGCCAGCTGCTGGTGTCGACGGCGGTGTGGCTGGAGGGGGTGCGGATCGGCAGCATCGATCTGCCCTTCGGCTGGATGGGGGCACCCTCCGCCGTGCTGCAGCTGCCTGACTGGCTGAGCCTGCTGGCCACCCTGGTGTGGCTGGTGGGCATCACCAATGCGATCAACTGGCTCGATGGCCTCGATGGTCTGGCCGCCGGCGTGAGCGGCATCGCGGCTGTGGGTCTGCTCTCGGTGAGCTTCAGCCTGGATCAACCTGCCGCGGGCCTGCTGGCCGCGGCCCTGGCCGGCAGCTGCCTGGGCTTTCTGCGCCACAACTTCAACCCCGCCCGCATCTTCATGGGGGATGGCGGCTCCTACTTCCTGGGCTTTGCCCTGGCCGCGATCAGCATCGTGGGGCCGGCCAAGGGGCTCACCAGCGTCAGTCTGCTGCTGCCGCTGCTGATCCTCTCGCTGCCGGTGGCCGACATGTCAGCGGTGATCATGGGCCGCCTCCGGGAAGGCCACTCGCCCTTTTATCCCGATCGGCGCCACCTGCACCACCGCCTGCTGCGCACGGGCCTGAGCCACCGCCGCACGGTGCTGCTGATCTATGCCTTCACCCAGTGGCTGGCCTCCCTGGCCCTGGTGCTGGTGAATGCCGAGATGCGCTTCCTCTGGCTCGCCCTGGCCACGGCGGTGCTGATCTGGGTGCTGGTGAGCACCCGCCGCGCCCTGCAGCGCCAGGACAGGCCCGTGGCGCGGCTGCGATGACCTCCGACCTTTCCGGCAGCCCACAGCCGGGCAGCGCCGAGATCCTCTGCGTCGGCACCGAACTGCTGCTCGGCACGATCACCAATGGCAATGCCCGCTGGATCGCCGAACAGCTGGCCGTGCTCGGGGTGCCCCACCTGCGTCAGGAGGTGGTGGGGGACAACCGCGCGCGGCTGATCGCCGCCGTGCAGCAGGCCTCGCGCCGCTGCCGCCTGCTGATCACCACCGGCGGCCTCGGCCCCACCCCCGACGACCTCACCACTGAGGCCATTGCCGCGGCCTTCGCCACTCCCCTGCAGGAGCGGCCGGAGGTGTGGGCCGACATCACCGCGAAGGCCCGCAGCCGCGGCCGGGAGCTCTCGCCCAGCCTGCGCCGCCAGGCCCTGCTGCCGCAGGGCGCGGTGGTGCTCCCCAACCCCACCGGCACAGCGGCCGGAATGATCTGGAGCCCCCTGCCGGGCTTCACGCTGCTCACCTTCCCGGGGGTGCCGAGCGAGATGCGGGCCATGTGGCAGGCCACGGCGGCCCCCTGGCTGCGGCGGGAGGGTCTCTCCCAGGGGGTGTTCGCCAGTCGTCTGCTGCGCTTCTGGGGTGTGGCCGAATCGGCCCTCGCCGAGCAGGTGGGCGACCTGCTGGCGGGCAGCAACCCCACCGTGGCCCCCTACGCCGGCGCCGGCGAGGTGAAGCTGCGGATCACGGCCCGGGCGGCTTCGCCCGAGCAGGCCTCCACCCTGCTGGCGCCCGTGGAGGCGGAGATCCGCCGGCGCGCCGCCGAGGCCTGCTTCGGCGCCGACGACGACAGCCTGGCCTCGGTGGTGCTGGCGGCCCTGCAGCAACGCGGCGAGAGCCTTGCCGTGGCGGAGAGCTGCACGGGGGGCGGCATCGGCGCCGCCCTGGCGGCGATCCCCGGTGCCTCCGCGGTGTTCCTCGGCGGGGTGATCGCGTACGCCAACGCGGTGAAGCAGGGGGTGCTGGGGGTGCCGGAGGAGTTGCTTGAGCGCCACGGGGCGGTGAGTGATCCGGTGGCGGCGGCGATGGCGGAGGGGGCCTGCAGGCTCACCGGAGCCCACTGGGGCGYSSCMGTGRGCKSSRKTGMSSSTSCRGGSSSCSKCMGCCMNCGMCNNGCCNCSWSSGGMTSRYKCACMKCSCCGTGGCGGGCCCCGATGGCACCCACAGCGCCGCGGTGCGCTTCGGCAGCAGCCGTGGCCGCGCCTGGATCCAGACCCTCAGCACCGGTGAGGCGCTCGATCGGCTGCGGCGGCGTTTGTCAGCCATCTGAACGATCTGCCTCCCTGCAGGGGACGACCCGCGTACCAGCGCCTGGATGAAGAGGAGGTCGAGCGGGATAACGAATCAATGTGACTAGGGATACCATCGGACTGCTAAGAACCGGTTAAGGCCTGTTCTCCCGACGACACCCGCATGCTCCATCTCGACGCCTCCACCTATGTGGGCAGGGGTCTGCACCGCGAATGCCACCGCCATCCAGAGGATCCGAGCCTCTGCGTCAAGGTGGACATCGGCGGCGACCCCCACGACAGCCGTCGGGAGCAGCGCTTCTACCGCCACCTGCAGCTCCGCGGCATCAGCTGGGATGCCGTGCCGCGCTGGAACGGCACGGTGCCCACCAACCTGGGAGAGGGGTCGTGTTTCGAACTCATTCAGGACACGCCGGGCGTGGTGGCGCACACGCTGCAGCATTACCTCGAGTCCAATGAGGCCTCAGGTCTTCACTGTCGTGGCCTGCGCGATGGGCTTCTGGCCCTGAGGCGCACCATGCTGAGCGACGGCATCGTGACCCTGGCCCTGCGCCCCAAGAATGTGGTGTGCCAGCGCCTGGGCCCCCAGGCATTCCGGCTCTACATCGTGGACAGCATCGGCAACACCGACTTCATCCCGATCGCCACCCACAGCGGCTGGTTCGCCCGCCGCAAAGTGGCCCGCAAGTGGGCGCGCTTCGAGCAGAGCCTCTTGGTGCGCTACGCGCAAAATCCTTTCCTGGCGCAACTTCTGGGCCGGCTGCCGCTGAGCATGGTGGTGACGAACGCGCTGCCGGATGCGGCGCTCGCTACCCAGAGGGTGGCCCCCTGACGGGCGCCATGAGGAGCGCCTTGGCGACCTTGACCTCCAGGTGGCATCCTGGGGCCTTTGAAGCACCGATGCGGCTGTCGCTGCTGCTGGCTGCCGCGTTGCTGACTGCGGTGCAGGGTCAGGCCAGGGCCTCTGCCACGGACTGGCAGCGCTACCGCGACTTCTACCTCGGCGAAGGCCGCCCCCAGCTGCTGCTCTTCTGCGACGTCTGGCGCGACGCCAACGCCCAGGGACACTCGCTCTGGGAGCCGGGGTTGGTGCGCCAGCTCAACGCTCCCCTGGCCCGGGATGGCATCACGGAGGTCCAGATCGATGCCATCACCGCCGGTCAGGTGGTGGCCATGAGCCAGGTCTGCCCCGGCATCCGCTGAACAGGGAACCCGCGCAAGGGCGGGCCCGCCCCCCAGGTGGGGGAAAGCCATTGACTACCCTGGCCCATTGCGCCTCAAGAGGGATCCGGTGAGCGCCGCCACGCTGTACGACAAGGTCTGGGACCTGCATCGGGTGGCCGAACTGCCCGGGGGGGCCACCCAGCTCTTCATCGGTCTGCACCTGATCCACGAGGTGACCAGCCCCCAGGCCTTCGCCGCGCTGCACGACCTGGGCCTGGCTGTGCGCCACCCCGAGCGCACGGTGGCCACGGTCGACCACATCGTGCCCACCACGTCCCAGGCGCGGCCCTTTGCCGATCCCCTCGCTGAAGCGATGCTCGCCACCCTGGAGCGCAACTGCGCCCAGCACGGCATCACCCTGCATGGCCTGGGCAGTGGCCGCCAGGGCATCGTGCATGTGATCGCCCCCGAGCTGGGCCTCACCCAGCCGGGCATGACCGTCGCCTGCGGCGACTCCCACACCTCCACCCACGGCGCCTTCGGGGCCATCGCCTTCGGCATCGGCACCAGCCAGGTGCGCGATGTGCTGGCCAGCCAGAGCCTGGCGATGGGCAAGCTCAAGGTGCGCCGCATCTGGGTGGACGGCCGTCTGCAGCCAGGCGTCTACGCCAAGGATCTGGTGCTGCACATCATCCGCAGCCTCGGGGTGAAGGGCGGTGTGGGTCACGCCTATGAATTCGCCGGTCCGGCCATCGCCGCCCTCTCGATGGAGGAGCGCATGACCCTCTGCAACATGGCGATCGAGGGCGGTGCGCGCTGTGGCTATGTCAATCCCGACGCCACCACCTTTGCCTACCTCAAGGGCCGCCCCTATGCCCCTGAGGGCGAGGCCTGGGAGCGGGCTGTGGCCTGGTGGAGCAGCCTGGCCAGCGGCCCGGAGGCGGTGTTTGACGACGAGGTGCGCTTCGATGCCGCCGCCATCGCCCCCACCGTGACCTGGGGCATCACGCCGGGCCAGGGCATCGGTGTGGACGAGGCGATTCCCACCCTGGAGCAGACCCCCGCCGATGAGCGCCCCCTCGCCGAGGAGGCCTACCGCTACATGGATCTGCTGCCCGGTGCCCCGATCGCCGGCACCCCGGTGGATGTGTGCTTCATCGGCAGCTGCACCAACGGCCGGCTCAGTGATCTGCAGGCGGCGGCCGCCGTGGCCCGCGGCCGCCGGGTGGCCCCCGGCCTCAAGGCCTTCGTGGTGCCGGGTTCCGAGCAGGTGGCGGCCGCCGCCGAAGCTGAGGGCCTTGACGCGCTGTTCACGGCCGCCGGCTTCGAATGGCGCGAGCCGGGCTGTTCGATGTGCCTGGCGATGAACCCCGACCGGCTCGAAGGCCGTCAGATCAGCGCCAGCTCCAGCAACCGCAACTTCAAGGGCCGCCAGGGCTCAGCCTCGGGCCGCACCCTGCTGATGAGCCCCGCCATGGTGGCCGCCGCCGCCGTGACCGGCCGGGTGTGCGA
>NZ_JADEWP010000150.1:0-6447 GCF_015207535.1 Cyanobium sp. LEGE 06143
CCACTGCCCCCTTCCCCAGCGGTCCGATCAGCCAGGTGGCCGGCACCGCCGTGGTGCTGCGCGGCGATGACATCGACACCGACCGGATCATCCCGGCCCGCTTTCTCAAGTGCGTCACCTTCGAGGGTCTCGGTGAGCAGGTGTTCGCTGACGACCGGGCCGAACTGCAGGGGGCCCATCCCCTGGACCGGCCCGAGCACCGCGGCGCCAGGCTGCTGCTGGTGAACCGCAACTTCGGCTGTGGCTCCAGCCGCGAGCACGCCCCCCAGGCCCTGATGCGCTGGGGCATCCGCGCCCTGGTGGGCGAGAGCTTCGCCGAGATCTTCCATGGCAACTGCCTTGCCCTGGGCCTTCCCTGCCTCACCGCACCCCATGGGCAGATGCTGACCATTCAGGAAGCCGCCACCACGGCCCCCGCCACCCTCTTCAGCCTGGATGTGGCGGAGGCCACGCTGCGGGCTCCAGGCCATAGCTGGTCCCTGGAGCTGGACGCCGGCCCCCGCCAGATGCTCAGCACCGGCCAGTGGGATGCCACCGGCCAGCTGCTCTCCCACCACGAGGCGCTCAGCCGCACCCTGGCAGCCCTGCCCTATGCCAACGGGTTCAGCCGCCGCGGTGCTGGGGGCGAGGCACGAACGGGGTCCCGCTGCCGGTGAAGTCGAAGTCGTTGAGGCGGATGCGAATGCCGCCGATGCCGTCATAGGGGCTGTAGAAGATGCCCACCTCGTAGGCCCGCTGCTGCAGCTTCAGCTCCACGTAGGAGTAGCTCACATCGCCGTTGAAGCGGGAGCGGCTGTCGATGTTGATCGTGGCGCCGGCCTCCAGCACCAGGGGCCCGTAGATCTGCTGGGCGGCGTTGAAGCTCACCGTGCGCAGGTCCACGGCCCGATCGAAGCCGAAGGGACTGCCGCCATCGAGCAGGGTGCCCGCCAGGGAGGCGGAGAAGCGGGTGTAGTCGAGCACCGGCCGCTCGAAGCGCCCGATGGTGAACGACGGGCCCGCCGCCAGGGTGAGGGTGTTCTGCTGGGCCCCGTCCTGGTAGAAGGCCGTGCTGCCGTTGATGCCGAAATCCAGGCCGAGGCCTGGAATCACCGGGATCGGCGCATAGCGCAACTGGGCCATGGTGTCGGGGTTGGCGCCATCGCGGTTTTCCCACAACCGCAGGGAGCCGTTCACGCCCCCCCGCAACACGCTGCGCCACTGGGTGTCGAGGTTGTCAGTGTCGAACAGGGCCGCCTGGTAATTGCCGCTCAGGGCCCGCCAGTTGAGGCGCAGCGGGGTGAAATAGGGGGTGCCCTGAGGGGGCTCGTCATCGGCTCGGCTGCCGGTCAGCTGAGCCTCGCCCTGGAGCTCGGCCCCATAGGAATACACCAGGGTCTGCAGTCCAAGGCTGCCGTTGTAGATGCGCTCCCGGTAACTGCCGAACAGCGCCCCCTGGGAGCTGCTGTGGCCCGGCAGGTCCAGAGGGGTGCTCAGCTCGGCGTTGCTGCGGGTGCCGGCGCGGAAGTTATCGGGATTGAAGGTGGACAGGCTGGCATCCCCGAGCAGGCGGAAGCCCCCCACGGGCACATCCAGCAGGGCGGCCAGGCCGAAGAGGTCACCGAAGCGGGCTTGCTGTGGCACGTCAGGCCCCGCCAGGGAGGTGCCGGGGCGCACATAGCTCTCGGTGCGATCTTCGATGGCGCGCTGGATCATCAGCTGGGGCTGCAGCCGCAGCACCCCTTCCCGGCCCAGCCGCAGCGGCGGCAGGTTGTAGCCCAGGTAGACGCCGTCCCGGTCCCGGCGGTCGGAATCCAGGCTGAAGGCGCTCTGCTGCTGGCCGATCTGGGCATCGCGCAGGCCTCGCACCGAGAAGCGATCCCCAAGCAGGATGCGGCTGTCGCGACTGCTGATGCTGGTCACCCCGTCGGGGCGGATCCGGGCCTCCACCCCCCGCGCATAGATCCAGGCCTTGGCGGGGGTGAAGGGGTCGTTGGTGAAGGCCACCGCATCAGCGAACCAGCCATCGCGCTGGATGCGGATGCTGGTGGCCTGGAAGCGCAGGCGCGTCAGCGGGCCTTCCTTCGGGGGCCGGGGCCGGTAGCTGCCGAATCCGCCGGGGGCGTCGTTCTGCTGCTCGATCAGGGGGGCCAGGTCGAGCTTGATCGTGGTGTCCTGGCTCTGGCGGTAGCGCACGCCGCTCACCCGCTGGTCGATCGGAGCCTCGGGCACTGCTGGCCCGCTGCGGCTGCCCGGCCGTTGGCCCTGCTCGCCCGCCGACTGCTCGCCCACCGCCTGGTCCCCGGCAGGCAGGTCGCCTGTGCCGACGCTCTCGCCGGGGGCGCGGGGCTCCAGCGCCACGTCGTTGAGGATCTGGCCCAGGGAGCTGTTGCGCGGGCTGGCATCACCCCCGGGGCAGCCCACCGGTGCGGGCATGGTGGGCTGCGGGCGTCGCCGCGGGGGCAGGAGCTCCAGCAGCGGGCGGGCCTGCGGATCGGCGGTCACCTCCGGGCAGGCGAAGCTGTCGTCGAGGGCCACGGCCGCTTCGCCGGGATCCGGTGCCGGCGAAGCGGCCCCTGGTTCGGTCGCCGGGGCCTCGGGCAGTCCCTGCAGCCCCACGCCCATTGGCCGCAAGGCCTCGAAGTCGCGGGCGAGGGTCTCCTGATCCACCACCCCGTAGACGTCGGTGATGGTGCCGGAGCCCTCCCAGTCGTTGTAGCGGAGGCTGCCGGCCTGCAGCATCTGGTCGCCGCGGATCAGCCGCAACTGGCCCGTGGCCAGCACGCTGCGCCGGTCGTCGCGCAGCTCGATGCGGTCGGCCAGCAGCCGCCAGCCGTCAAAGCGGGCCTCCACGTTGCCGCTCACCGTCAGGGTGCCGGAAGCGCGGTCGTAACTCTGCCGATCCGAGCGGACCAYCAGCAAGCGTGGCTCAGCGGCTTGCTGGCCGGCGTCGGCCGGGGCCTCCCCGCTGGCTGGGGGCAGAACGTCGGCGGCCTTCTCCGCTTCGCTCGGGTCACGCGGTGAGTCGATCAGGGTTGGGGCGGCGGTCCCCACGGCAGGGGCCAGAGCACTCAGCACCGCCAGGGCCGCCAGCCAGGTCCCGCGCCGCTGGCGCAGACGCCCTGGGTGGGGCCTCATGCTCATCAGGATGATGGCTGGCAGACGACGGGCATTAGGGCCGGGGGGACGGGGCATCGGCAGGACCCACAGTGCTGGCTCATGGGCGGAGCAGGGCCTGTCGGGGGACGGGCATTCAACTGATCGCCCGCCGACGGGCCGTCCGGTCGCCGAGCAGGCCCCATGCGCTGCTCAACCCTCTGGGGGTTGGAGGCCCGACGCAACCCGTGGCTCCCCAGACACAACCTTCAGAGACCTCGATCCGAGGCCTCCCTGTTCCGGCTCAGATCCGTAGCCCAGAGGGTTCGCCCAGCCCTGGCTCCATCCGGTGAGCGCAGCGCTGAGGCTGGAGGTCACTCTTCGAGGTCTTTGCGGCTTGGGGTGCGGCTGGGGTCGCTGGCCAGGAAGCCGAAGACGAAAACGCCGATGAAAAAGAAGACGACCGAATAAACCGAGATCTTGAGAGCGAGCATGGTTCGGTCTTGTGCGGAGCGGGCAGGTAACAGGGAGTGACGGCCAGCTCTGAGGACCTCATCGACCCTCTGCCAGCGGCATCATCCTATGGGACCTGGCCCGCCATCCAACGACGCCCAGGGCCCGGACCGCAGGCCTGCAGCCTCACAAGCCTCACTTTGAAACGAATCAGCCCCGTTCCCGCTCCGCTCGACCTGCAGGCCCGCTGGCACTGTCCCCAGCCAGGCGGTGGCGCCGGTCCGGCCCTGGAGCATCCCTGGGGAGCGCAGCACCGGCCGGATTGGCAGGCCCGAGGTCTGGTGATCTGGCCCCAGGGAGGTCACTGGACCTGGCTCACCCTGCAGCTGCCCTGCCCCGGGACGTGGCAGGCGGCCCAGGCGGAGACTGCCGGCCTGCGGGCCCGGCTGGCCCTGCGCTGGTGGGCCGATCAGGCCGAGCTCTGGGTCGATGGCGCCCGGGTGCACTGCGGCGACCTCTTTGATACCTCCTGCCGCTGGCCCCTGCCCCAGCGCTGGTGGCGGGGGGAGGCGCTGCGGCTGGAGCTGCGGCTGCGCAGCCCCCTGCACGACGACGGTGCCCTGATCCACAGCAGCATCGAACTCGAACCCCTGGATCTGGAGGATCCCCTCGGGGTGCTGCAGCCGGCCCGCCAGGCCCTGCTGGCCCTGCGTCAGCAGGCCGGCCAGCCCGAGGCGCTGCCCCCTGGCGCGGGGCTGCATGTGCTGGGCCACGCCCACCTCGATCTGGCCTGGCTGTGGCCGGTGGCCGACACCTGGCGGGCGGCCGAACGCACCTTCAGCTCCGCCCTGGACCTGATCGATCGCTTCCCCGACCTGCACTTCGCCCACTCCACCCCGGCGCTCTACGCCTGGCTGGAGCGCCAGCGCCCTGCCCTGCTGCGCCGCCTCCAGGCGGCCGTGCGCGCCGGCCGCTTTGAGCCGATCAACGGCCCCTGGGTGGAAAGCGACTGCGTGCTGATCAGCACCGCCTCGTTGCTGCGCCAGTTCCAGGAGGGCCAGCACGACAGCCGCCGCCGCTTCCCGGGCCTGAGCCATCAGCTGGCCTGGCTGCCCGACAGTTTCGGCTTCGGGGCGGGTCTGCCGGCCGTGGCCGCGGCCACCGATGTGCGCTGGTTCTGCACCCACAAACTGTTCTGGAACGCCACCAACCCCTTCCCGCACCGGCTGTTTCGCTGGCGCAGCCGCTGCGGCAGCGAGCTGCTGGCGCTGATGAGCGCGCCGATCGGCACCGATGGGGATCCCCTCGCCATGGAGCGGCACCGGCTGGAGTGGCAGGGGGCCACCGGGTTGCCCCAGGCCCTCTGGCTGCCGGGGGTCGGCGACCACGGCGGCGGTCCCACCGCCGAGATGCTGGAGCAGCTGGAGCTGTGGCGGCACCAGCCCGAGGCGGCGCCCCAGACCCACGGCAGCCTGCGGTCCTTCCTGGCGGGCCTCGAGCCCCTGCGCCCCCAGCTGCCTGTGTGGCGCGATGAGCTCTATCTCGAGCTGCACCGGGGCTGCGCCACCACCCGGCCCGACCAGAAACGCCACAACCGTACCCTGGAGCGGCTGCTGCGGGAAGCCGGGCTGGCCGCCGTGCTGGCGGGGGGGCGCCAGCAGCCCGACTGGCAGCCCCTGCTGTTTCAGCAGTTCCACGACATCCTGCCGGGCACGGCGATCCCGGAGGTGTTCGAGCAGGCTGAGCCCGTCTGGAGAGCCGCCCGCCGCCAGGCCAGGGCCAGCCGCGATCGCCACCTCCAGCAGTGGCTGGGCCTCACCCCTTCCGGGCCTCCGGACACTGGCCAGGGCGGCCCTGAGCGGTGGTGGGCCGTGCAGCTGCAGCCGCTGGCGGCGCGGCGCCGGGTGCGGCGCCTGCCGGCCGGCTGCTGGAGTGCTGCCGGCGCCCTGTTGCCCCAGCAAGGCGCTGCCGCCGGGGGGCACTGGGTGCAGCTCCCCGCCCTGGCCGGCGTGGTGGCCCAGCCCCTGGAGCGCCATGCGCCCGTGGCTGCCGCCCAGCCGCCGCAGCCGCAGTCGGCCTTGGTGGACCAGCCGGTCTGGACCGCCGGCCAGCGGGCCGGCAACGGCCTGATCGCCGTGGAGCTCGGCCAGCACGGCATCGAGCAGCTCTGGGACCAAGCCGGCCGCAGCCTGCTGGCCGAGCCCCTGCGCTGGTGCCGCTACGCCGATCGCGGTCAGTTCTGGGATGCCTGGGACCTGGCCCCCGACCACGCCGACCATCCCCTTCCGTGGCCATGGCTGGGAGCACCCGTGTGGCGCGAGCGGGGGCCGCTCTGCGCCAGCTTCGTGTGGCGGGGCCGTTTCGGCCGCAGCCGGGTGCGGCTGGAGGGGCGGCTTCTCGCCGCCACCCCCTGGCTCGAGCTGACATTGAGCATCGACTGGCACCAGCGCCATGAGCTGCTGCGGCTGGAGCTGCCCCTGGCGGAGCCGGCCCAGCGCTGGGCGGCCGATACGTCCGGTGGGGTGCTGGAGCGTCCGGCCGTGGCCGTAACCGCCCGCGAGCAGGCCCGCTGGGAAGTGGCCGCGATCAGCTGGCTGGCCACGGCGGGCCGCGGTGGTGGCCTGGCGGTGCTGCTGGACGGGCCCCAGGGGGTGTCCTGTGACGCCGGGCGGCTTGGGGTGTCCCTGCTGCGGGCTCCCACCTGGCCCGACCCCGGCGCCGACAACGGCCGCCGCCGCCAGCGGCTGGCCTTGATGGCCGCAGCTCCCACCTGGGCCCAGGCCGCCATCCCCGACCACGCCCAGGTGTTCCGCGAGCCCCTCTGGCTGGGGCGCGCTGCGTCAGCGGGGGATCGGCGGGCGGCCCCCCTGGATGGTTTGCCCCCCCTGGCCGAGGGGTTGGCGCTGCTGGGGCTGTGGC
>NZ_JADEWP010000152.1:0-6370 GCF_015207535.1 Cyanobium sp. LEGE 06143
CCATGGGGGGCGAGCGCACCTCCTCCAGCAGTTCCATCAAGGTGGCCTGGCCGGGGTCTCCAGCCGAGGCACCGCCCAGGGTGGCTGCGAGCCAGCCGATGCCGGCGAGGAGAAGCACACCCGAGGCCGCGACGCCGGCCACCATGTAAGGACGCTGGCGCAGGTTCACGGCAGCTCCAGGGACAGCCAGCGATGGCGGCGGTCCAGGCTGGCCGCGTCCGCCTCGGCGTCTGGTTTGAGATCCCAGGCCTCAATGGCGGGGGGGGCTGGTCTCAACAGGGTGGTTTTCACCTGGCCATCGCGGGCATAGAGCAGCGGGATGCCGGCTTCAGCCGTGCTCAGGGCAGCCTCGGGCTGCAGCAGCTGGGCCACGTCGTCTGGTTGATGGAGGCGCCACCCCTGCAGGGCCAGCAATTCATCCCCCACCATCAGTCCAGCCTGCTGGGCCGGAGAGTCCCGCACAACGCGCTGCAACGTCAAGCCCCCTGTGCCACTCTTCAGCTGCCACCCCACCCAGGCGCCACTCTGGCTGCGGGGCTGGAGGCTGAGTCCCACATCGGCCAGATAGGCGGCCAGGGGGGGATCCTCCAACCCCTCCAGCCACGCCGGCAGCAGGGTCTGCAGATCCGGGGCCTGGGCGGCGAAGGCCTCCAGCAGGTCTGTTTCGCGGTAGCCCCGGCCCACGCAGCCGAGCCGGCGCCAGAGCTGGCGCAGCACCACCGGCAGCCCACTGCCGACGCGGCGCAGGTGCAGGTCGAGCACCAGGGCCAGCACCGCCCCCTTGAGGTAGTAGCTGATCTGATTGTTGGGGGCATCAGCGTCGGCGCGGTAGAGCTTCACCCAGGCCTCCTCGCCGCTCTGACGCAGGCTCTGCACGGCACGGCCCGGGGTGAGCAGATAGCGGCTGAGATCGGCGCCGAGATCGTCGAGCACCTCAGCGGCGCTGCACAGCCCGGCGCTGTGGGGCAGGAGCTGGTCCACGTAGCTGGTGATGCCCTCGGCAAACCAGAGCGTGGGGATCACCACGGCCTGGCCGTAGTCGTAGGGACTGAGCTCGGCCGGCCGCAGCCGCCGCACGTTCCACTGGTGCAGGTATTCGTGGGCCACCAGCTGCAGCAGCTTGCGGCGCCCCGCAGGCCGCGCCAGGCGGCGCCGGCCGAACTGCAGCACCGTGCTGCTGTCGTGCTCAAGGCCGCCATAGCCATTCGCGTTCAGATGAAGCACGAACAGATAGGCAGCGGCGGCAGGCCGCTCCACCCCCATCAGGCGGCAGCAGGCCAGACACACCTGTTCCACATCCCCCAGCCAGCGGGGGGCTGGCGAGGGCAGATCCTCCCCGGAAAGAGTGCGGCCCCAGCTCACCCAGCGATGGGGGACCCCGGCCACGCTGAACTGGTGACAGCGGTGAGGCCCCACCTCCACCGGCGTGTCCACGAGCTGATCGAAGCTGGTGGCCCGCCAGCCGCCGGAGGGGTCCTCAGGCAGGGGAACAAAGGCCTGCCACTGCGGCGGCAGCCGCAGCTCCAGGGTCTGGGGGCTCCAGCGCTCCCCCTCCAGCTCGAGCACCACGGCGGCCAGGGCCAGAAAGCCGTGATCGCTGTCGAGGTGGCAGGTGCGCACCGTGAGCTCGGTGGCCAGGATCCGGTAGCGGATCTGCACCGGTTCCAGACTGGGCAGCGCCACCTGCCACTGGCTGGTGCCGACGCGGCGCAGAGGCACGGCCTGCCCCCCCTGGTGCAGCTCCAGACCCTCCAGCTGCCGCACGTAGTCGCGAATCAGGTAGGAGCCGGGCGTCCAGGCCGGCAGCGCCAAACGCAGCTGCGGGCGCCGGGGCGTGTGCTGCAGCCTCACCCCCACCAGGTGGCTGCTGGGCTGACTGAGATCGAGCTGAAAGCGAGGGCAGGCTGGGGCAGGCGACGACACAGGCTGGTTCAGGTGCTGACGCTCACCTGGGCATCGCTGAAGTGGAGCGCAGCGTCCCTGAGGGCCATCCGGGCGGCGTAGGCGCGGGTGAGCCGACCCAACAGCCCCTGCAGGGAGCGGCTGCGGCTGAGGCGCTGCAGATCGCCCACCAGAGCCAGGGAGTTGTCGGGCTGGCGGCGCCAGCCCAGGCACAGATCCGCCTCCACCCTCACCTGCAGCGCCACGGACTGGCGCTCATCGGCGAAGCCCCGCAGCACCCCGCCGTAGCTGGGGGTGAGCCCGAGGGCCTCAAGGCTGGCGGCCAGTCCCTCAACGTCGCGGAACTGGGTGGGCAGGATGGAGAGATGGGACATGGAGCCGAGGCCCGCTTTGTCTGACCCTAGCGATCACTGGCCCAGCATCCAGTGGCCGTTGCCACCCCAGGCCGCTGTCGGTGGCGGCCAGGGGGACCGGCCGTTGCGCCTCGGCGTGATGGCCTCCGGGGCAGGCAGCAATTTCGAGGCCCTGGTGGAGGCCACCCGCCGCCCGCCTCCGGCCCTGCAGGCCGAGGTGGTGCTGCTGGTGGTGAACAACCCGGGCTGCGGTGCCCAGCAGCGGGCCGAGCGGCTGGGGGTTCCCTGCCAGCTGCTCGATCACCGGCTGCAGCCCAGCCGCGCCGCCCTCGATGCCGTCCTGATCGCAGCCTTCGATCAGGCCCGGGTGGATCTGGTGGTGATGGCCGGCTGGATGCGGATCGTCACGCCCTCGTTGATCAATGCCTTTCCGCAGCGGTTGGTGAACCTGCATCCCTCCCTGCTGCCCAGCTTCCGCGGCCTCGATGCCGTCGGCCAGGCCCTGGCGGCGGGGGTCACCCTGAGCGGCTGCACCGTGCACCTGGTGAGTGAGACGGTGGATGCGGGCAGGATCCTGGTGCAGGCGGCGGTGCCGGTGCTGCCGGGCGACAGCCGCGAGCAGCTGGCGGCACGCATCAGGCCGCTGGAGCATCGCCTCCTGCCCCTAGGGGTGTGCCTGGCCGCCCAGGCGCTCGACTGGCGAGCTAGGGGTAGAAGGGCAGCAGGGGCAGGCCGGCAGTGGCCTCCAGGCCGGCCATCAGATTGAGGCACTGCACTCCCTGGCCCGCCTGGCCCTTCACCAGGTTGTCGATCGCGCCCATCACGATCAGCTGGCCCGTGCGCGGGTCGGCCTGCACCGAGAGCAGGGCACGGTTGGTCTGCCGCACCCACTTGGTGGAGGGGTAGGTGCCCACCGGCAGCACCTGAACGCAGGGGCTGTTCGGGTAGGCGGAGCTCAGCACCGTGCGGCAGTCCTCCGCGGTGAGGCCGGGGTCGCGCAGGCGGGCGTAGAGGGTGGCCAGCAGGCCACGCACCATCGGCACCAGGTGGGGGGTGAACTGCAGCTGGATCGGTTGGCCGGCCACCTGAGCGGCGATCTGCTCGATCTCGCTGGTGTGGCGATGGCCCACCACGCCATAGGGGGCGATCGCCTCGGCGGCCTCAGCCAGCAGCAGGTTTTCCTTGGCGGCGCGACCGCCGCCGCTGGTGCCGGTCTTGGCATCGATCACGATGCCGCTCGTTTCGATCAGGCCCTGCTTGAGCAGGGGCAGCAGACCCAGCAGGGAGGCGGTGGGGAAACAGCCGGGGGCGGCCACCAGGCGCGCTGTGGCCAGGCGGCGGCCCTCCCACTCGGGCAGGCCGTAGACCGCTTCGGCGCAGAGGTCGGCATCTGTGCGGGGCACCGCCTCGGCCTCGGCGCTGTACACCGCCTGCCAGGCCTCCAGGGAGCGGTAGCGGTAGTCGGCGGAGAGATCCACCACCCGCACGCCGCGCTCCAGCAGCGGCGGCACCAGCCGGGCCGCGAGGCCATTCGGCAGGCTGAGCACGGCGAAGTCGGCGGCKGCAGCGATCGCGTCGGGGTCAGGGCTCTGCACCAGCGGATCGCCCGGCAGGGGCAGGAAGGGCGTGATCGCGCTCCAGCGTTTGCCACTACTGCGCTCGCCGCCCAGGAAGCTCACCTCAAAGCCGGGATGGCCCTGCAGCAGCCGCAGGGTCTGGAGGCCGCCATAGCCGCTGGCACCGATCACCGCGACGCGCTTTCTGGCCATGGCGGAGCCCCGATGGAGAGGTGGTGCGGGCTTTATAAAGGATGATTGCACCGGGCCCCTGGGTCCGACCGCCCCCGTTGACCGCCCTGAGCAACCCATCCGTCGCCAGCTCCGAGGCGACCGTGACCGGTGCCATCCGCTTCGATGCCATCGCCGATGCCCTCGCTGCGATCCGCAACGGTGAGTCGATCGTGGTGGTGGACGACGAAAACCGCGAAAACGAAGGCGACCTGATCTGCGCCGCCCAGTTCGCCACCCCCGAGCAGATCAACTTCATGGCCACCGAGGCGCGGGGCCTGATCTGCCTGGCCATGGAGGGCGAGCGCCTCGATGCCCTCGATCTGCCCCTGATGGTGGATCGCAACACCGACGAGAACCAGACGGCCTTCACCGTGAGCGTCGATGCCGGCCCGGAGAACGGGGTGAGCACTGGCATCTCGGCCGATGACCGGGCCCGCACCATCCAGGTGGCCATCCATCCCGGCAGCCGCCCCAGCGACCTGCGCCGGCCGGGCCACATCTTTCCGCTGCGGGCGCGCCAGGGGGGCGTGCTCAAGCGGGCGGGCCACACCGAAGCCGCCGTCGACCTGGCCCGGCTGGCCGGCCTCTACCCCGCCGGAGTGATCTGCGAAATCCAGAATGCCGATGGCTCGATGGCGCGGCTGCCCCAGCTGGCCGCCTACGCCCGCCGCCATGGTCTGCGCCTGATCAACATCGCCGATCTGATCGGCTACCGCCTCGACACGGAGCGCTTCGTGCGCCGTCAGGCCGAGGCCGCCCTGCCCAGCAGCTTCGGGGAGTTCAGGGCGATCGGCTACCGCAATGAGCTCGATGGCAGCGAGCATGTGGCCATCGTCAAGGGCCATCCCGAGCAGGCCAGCGCGCCCGTGCTGGTGCGGGTGCACAGCGAATGCCTCACCGGCGATGCCTTCGGCTCCCTGCGCTGTGACTGCCGGCCCCAGTTGGAGGCGGCCCTGCGGATGCTGGAGGAGGCCGGCGAAGGGGTGGTGGTGTACCTGCGCCAGGAGGGCCGGGGCATCGGCCTGATCAATAAGCTCAAGGCCTACTCGCTTCAGGACACGGGCCTGGACACGGTGGAGGCCAACGAGCGGCTGGGCTTCCCCGCCGACCTGCGCAACTACGGCGTCGGCGCCCAGATCCTCAGCGACCTGGGTGTGCAGCGGCTGCGGCTGATCACCAACAACCCCCGCAAGATCGCCGGCCTGGGCGGCTATGGGCTGGAGGTGGTGGACCGGGTGCCCCTGGTGATGGATCCCGGCACCCACAACGCGGCCTACCTGGCCGTGAAGCGCTCCAAGCTCGGCCACCTGATGGGGGAAGGGCCAAGTTGCCCCCTGGGGCTCACCGCGGTGCTGGCCTGGAGTGGCGTCGCCGACGAGTCAGGCGGACTACCGGACGCCGCCCGGTCGGAGCGGTTGGACCATCTGCACGCCTGGGCCCTGGAACAGGGGCTGCTGCTGGGGCGCGAGGAGCACCCCCGCCTGCTGGCGCTGCTCAACCAGCCCCACCTGGCTCTGCTGCTCAGTTCAGGGCGGGGGGCAGACGGCCTGCGGGAGCAGGGCATCAGCGACCTTCTACGCCGGCTGGCCGCCTGGCCCCACACCGAAAGCGTGGCGCTGCTGCTCACCCCCGATGCCCAGCGCACGGCCCATCCCAGCGCCCAGCTGCAATGCCAGCACCGCCCCCTGGCGGAGCTCCAGGGGGGCGGTGTGGCGGGGCTGCCGCTGCAGGCCGAGGCTTTTCTGGTCTGGCGCTGAGCCCGGCAGCGACCGCAGCGGATCGGTCGCGCTGCAAGCTCAGTCCTGAATGGTCAGCTTGTTGATCTTGCTGCCGTTCTTGAGGGCCTGCACCACATCCATGTTGGTGGTGTGGCCGAACACGGTGTGCACGCCGTCGAGGTGGGGCTGGGCCTCATGGCAGATGTAGAACTGCGAGCCGCCGGTGTTCTTGCCGGCATGGGCCATGGCCAGGGTGCCCGACTTGTGCTTCTGGCCGTTGATCTCGCAGTCGATGTGGTAGCCGGGGCCGCCGGTGCCGGCCATGCCGGGGGCACCATCACGGCTGTTGGGGCATCCACCCTGGGCCATGAAGCCCGGGATCACGCGGTGGAAGGCGAGGCCGTCGTAAAAGCCCTCCTTGGCCAGCTTGGTGAAGTTGGCCACGGTGTTCGGGGCGTCGGCATCGAAGAGCTCGAGCTCGATGCTGCCGGCATCCGTCTCCATCAGGGCTTTGGTCATGGGGGAATGGCTGAAAACACGACTGTATGGGGCCGGCACGACAATGGGGCCGGTTTGCGCCGCCCGCCAGAGCGCGGCTCCCACCCGA
>NZ_JADEWP010000163.1:0-6068 GCF_015207535.1 Cyanobium sp. LEGE 06143
GCTTTGCAGAGAGTTCACTGATGCGACCGATGAGCGACATAGGCAGTCTCCTTTCGTCTCCGGTCCGGAGTGACCGGTGATGCAAGAATGCCACACTCATGTAGGCGAGTCATGGGTAGAACCACTTATCTTGCCGCATTTTCACCTGAGTGCCCGTCCTTCGGCCTTGCGGCGCGCTTTTTCGGCAAACATCGCCTGATCTGCCCGCGCGATGAGCGCAGCCGGGCTCTGGCCGGCATGCCATTCCCCCACCCCGCAGGACGCCCCGATCTGGACCGGGGCAAGCGCCGAGCCGGTTTCCCCGCGCACTTCCAGGGCATCGATGGCGGCGGCGAAGGCCTCGTCCTCAGGCCCGATCAGCTGCTGCTCAGGTTCAGGCCGCAGGGTGAGGTTCACATAGGTTCGCCCGAAGCTGATGTCCGGATAGCGCCCCAGTTGCTCGGAGAGATCGTTGAGCTGCTCGAGGAAGGCGCGGGTGGCCCCGTAGTCGCCGAACTCGATGCGCCGCTCCAGGCGCTCGGCGCGGTCGGGCTTGGGCCGGGGAGTCCAGGTCTGCTCCATGGTCAGACCCTAGGCCAGCGCTGGGTTGGGGCGCACCCAGTGACTCTCCGTCAGGCAGTCGGTGCGAGCCACGGCGAGGCGCTCGGCCCAGGCGCTGGCATAGGCCTGGTTGGCGGCCTGCTGGCTGGCCTCGCTGCAGGCCAGCCCGTGGGGCATGGTGCCCTGGATGGCGGCCTCGGTGACGCAGAACATCGCCTTCTGGAAGCTGCGGCAGATGTTCACGTGGATGTCGCCCTCGCCGCGGCCGTGCTGGTCGTACCAGCGGTGCAGGGTCTCGGGCAGATGGCGCGCCATGTCGTGCATCAGCAGGCTGGGCGGGATGCCGGCCCCCATGGTGGGCAGGGGATCGGCGTAGAGGGCGCCGTAGGCGAAACGGGCCTGGTCGGGAGCGATCTGCTGGGCCTGGGCGTTGAAGCTCACCGTGCCGAAGAACGGCGTGCCGCGCAGGAACACCGCCTCCACGTAGGGCACCGCCATATCCATCAGAAAGCTGAGGCCTGCCTCGGGGGGCAACACCCAGTGCCGCTGGCCGCCCAGCTTCACGGCGTAGGTGATCGGAGCGGCAGCTGCCTGCACCAGCCCCTGCCGGATGTAATTCACCACAGCGGCCATCGTGCCGATCCGGCCCTCGCGTTCCTCGACCGCCAGGGCCAGGAACAGATCGCTCATCACCCGCCAGAACTGGCCGAGGGCATGGGTGGTGGCGGCGCTGCGGATCAGCTCCGGCAGGAAACCCGGGAACAGCGGATGGAGCAGGGTCAGCAGGGGATCACGCCGGAGCTTGGCGGCGATGATGCCGGCGCAGCCGGCGGCGAAGTCGGTTGAGTCGAGATACACATCCAGCCCGCCCGTGCCGTGCCAGAGCATGGTCTTCATGCAGTACTCGGCATACTCGTAATTGATGCGGTCGTGCCGGAGGTTGCGCCAGATCCGCGCCGGGCTCGGATCCCCATCCAGATACTTGAGCAGGGGAAAGGGATTGAGAAACTGGCGCTCGGCCTGAAAGATCAAGTTGGTGCTGTAGGCATCCAGCACGGCGCCATAGCTCTCCAGCACTCCCACCACCTGCAGCCGCTGGTCCGCCGAGTCGGCCACCAGGGTCTGGCCACTGAGCAGCCGCTGGCACAGCTCAGCCGTTGTGAGCCTGCCACCCTGCACGGTGAGATCGGCTGGGATCACAGGCATCAGCCGCTGCCCCCGGAGGCCAGCTGCCCCGCCAGCGCCGCCAACGGCGCCATGGCGGTGGTGGTGGCTTCACTCAGGTGCCCGAGGCCGCCGGGCGCCAGGCCCAGCAGCACCACGCCAATGGCAAGGGCGATGGCCGGCACCGTCTCGCGCGCCGCCACGACGGGCAGCTGGATGTCGAGCCGGCTCGACTGCAGCGGATCCTCGGCGGCCGTGATGGCCAGGCGGCCGAAGAAGGCCCGGTTCACCAGCAGCAGGAAGTAAACCGCCGTGAGCCCTGAGCCCACCATGCAGCAGAGGGTGGCCAGCGGGTAGGGGCCGAGGCTACCCCGGAACACCAGGAATTCGGCGATGAAGCCCGCCATGCCGGGCATGCCCGCGCTGGCCATCACGGCCAGGATCATCAGTGAGCCGGTGAGCGCCAGACCCCGCTGGGGGTTGAGCAGACCCTTCAGCACCGCGAGATCGCGGCTGCCCGTCTTGCGGTACACGATCCCCACCAGCAGGAACAGCAGGGCCGAAATCAGGCCATGGCTCACCATCTGGAACTCGGTGCCCAGCAGGCTCACCGGCGACGCCGCCGCCGCCGCCAGCAGGATGTAACCCATGTGCCCCACGGAGCTGTAGGCCACCATCCGCTTCATGTCCTGCTGGGCGATCGCCGCCAGTGATCCGAACACCACCGAGATCGCCGCCCACACCGCCAACCCCGGCGCCAGCACGGTCCAGGCCTCAGGGAACAGCCCCATGCCGAAGCGCAGCAGGCCGTAGGTGCCCAGCTTCAGCAGCACGCCGGCCAGCAGCACCGACACCGGCGTGGAGGCCTGGGTGTGGGCATCCGGCAGCCAGGTGTGGAAGGGCACCAGCGGCATCTTGATGCCGAAGCCCACCAGCAGTGCCAGCAACAGCACGATCTGGCTACCCAGTCCCAGCTGCTCGGTCGTCACGGCGGTGGGGCTGAAGTTCACCGTTCCGCTGAGCAGGGCCAGGCCCAGAAAGGCCGCCAGGATCAGCATCCCTGAGATGGCGGTGAAGATCAGAAACTTGGTGGCCGCGTAGGCCCGCCCGGCGCCCCCCCAGATGGAGATCAACAGCCAGAGGGGGATCAGTTCGAGCTCGTAGAAGAGCACGAACAGCAGCAGGTTGTCGGCCAGGAAGGCCCCGTTCACGGCCCCGCTGATCAGCAGCAGCAGGGCGAAGTAGAGGCGCGGTCGTCGGCTCAGGTCGCGGCTGCAGACCACGGCCACCAGGCTGAGGCCGGCGTTCATCAACACCAGCGGCAGCGACAGGCCATCCACCCCGAGCCGGTAGTCGAGGCCCAGCCCCGGTAGCCAGGCGTGCACCTCCTGCAGCTGCAGGCCGCTCTGGCTGGGGTCGAAGGCCAGCAGCACGGCGAGGCTGAGGCCCAGCTGCAGGCTGAGCAGGGCGATGCAGGCCTGGCGCAGCCGGGCGGCCGGGGCCGGCCTCGGCCAGGCCAGCAGGCCCAGGCCGCCGGCCAGGGGCAGCAGCAGCACCCACGAAAGCAGAGGCAGCTCGCTCATGGGCCGCCTCGGCTGAGCCAGGCCAGGCAGACGGTCAGCGTGACGATCGCCACCACGGCGGTGAGCAGGTACGACTGCAGCTGCCCGCTCACCCCCAGCTTCAGACCCTCGGCACTCTGCAGCGAGAGCCGACCGAAACCGTTCACCACGCCGTTCAGCAGGCGTCGATCCAGCCCGTCGCTGAGGCGGGCCAGGGCCGCCACAAGGGCCACCAGCGTGCTGCGGTAGGCCGCCTCGCTGTAGAAGTCGAAGGCCAGCAGGTCCTGCAGACCGCGCAGGGCCGGGGGGCTCGAGCGGCTGCGCACTGCATCGAGGGGCAGACAGACGCCGATCCCCACCCCCAGCAGCCCGCTGCCTGCCACCGCCAGGCCGATGGGCCAGGCGAAGGAGGCCAGGCCAGGCACCGGATCCAGCCGGGCCAGCAGCAGGGGGGTGAGCAGCACCAGCACGCTGAGGCTCACCATCGGCAGGGCCATCAGCCAGATCACCTCCGGCGTGCGGCGGGTCTTGGGCCTCACGGCACCCAGAAACACGCTGCGGAACACCCGGCAGAGGTTCACGGCCGTGAGGGCATTGGTGATCAGCAGCACCGCGGCGAAGGCGGGTGCGCCGGCCAGCAGAGCCTCCACGCCCAGGCCGAAGCACCAGAAGCAGCCGAGGGGCAGCAGCCCCACCAGGCCGGCGCTCCCCACCACAAAGGCCGTGGCGGTGGCGGGCATGCGGCTGCCGATGCCGCCCAGCTCGGTGAGGTCCTGGCAGTTGGTGGCGGCGATCACGCTGCCCACACCCATGAACAGCAGCGCCTTGGCCAGGGCGTGGGAGAACAGCAGCAGCACGGCGATACCGGGCTGCTGCAGGGCGATGGCAATGAACACCAGCCCCACATAGGAGGTGGTGCCGTAGGAGCAGGCCCGCTTGAGGTCCACCTGGGCCAGGGCCACGAGCGCTCCGCCCAGGGCGCTGATCGTGCCCACCGCCAGCAGCACGTCCGTGGCCACCGGAGAGAGCAGCAGCAGCGGCATCAGCTTGAGCAGCACCAGGGCTCCGGCGGTGACCACGGCTGAGTTGCGCAGGATCGAGGCCGGGTTGGGGCCCTCCATGGCCTCATCGAGCCAGAGGTGCATCGGGAACTGGGCACACTTGCCCATCGGTCCGGCGATCAGCCCCAGGCCCAGCAGGGTGCCGGCCAGGGGGGTGAGGCTGCCGTCGGCGTGGGCGGCTGCGGCCCAGCTGTAGAGATCGGTGAACTCCAACGAGCCGGCCCAGGCCGAGAGGGCCACCACGCCCATCAGCAGCAGCACATCACCCACCCGCTTGGTGAGGAAGGCATCGCGGGCCGCCGTGACCACCAGCGGCTGGGCATACCAGAACCCCACCAGCAGGTAGGTGGAGAGGGTGAGCATCTCCAGCAGGAAATAGCTCATGAACAGGTTGCTGCTCAGCACCACCCCACAGAGGGCACCTTCGAAGAAGCCCACCAGGGCGTAGAAGCGCGCCAGCGACCACTCCTTGTCGAGGTAGCCAAGGGCAAACACCTGTGCCAGCAGGCTTAGCAGGGTCACCAGCGCCAGGGCGGCCAGGTTGGTGGGCGAGAGGTCGAAGCCCAGGCTGAGGCTGAGGTCGGCGGCGGAAAACCAGGGGATGGCCAGGTGGGCCGGGCCGTGGCGGCTCACTTGCCAGGCCGCCAGAGCGCCGTGGACCGCGGCCAGCAGGGTGACCAGCAGGTTGAGGTAGGCCGCCGGCCGCGGACCCTGGCGCGGTAGCCAGCCGCAGGCCCAGGGCAGCGAGAGCAGCATGCCGCTGAACCCGTACAGTGGGATCAGCCAGGCCAGCTGGAGGGGCAGGGGCAGGAGGGGCACGGGATCTGTCACTGGCTGGCCCTTCAGGCGGCCTGGAGCCAGCTGAGCTCAGGGCGACGGCTGCCCCGCCGCTGCTGGCTCAGAAGGTCGCGCGGTCGAGGCCCGGGCCTGGCTGCCCGCCCAGCTGACGCAGCCAGATGGCCAGCTCCTCTCCATGGGATTGCTCGTCGCGCCACAGTTCACGGAAGCAGTCTTCATTCTCTCCGTCTCCGATCTGAACACAGAAGCGCACGGCTTCGGCGTAATGATTGATGAGCTCGGTCTCCATGGCGCTGTTGTGGCGCAGCAACCCAGGCAGATCGGGGGCGTGGGCCACCGGCTGCAACTGGGAAGCGGCCGGAGCCACGCCGAGGCTGAGCATCCGCTGCACCAGCTTTTCGGCATGGCGGAGTTCTTCCACGGTTTCCTCGCGGAAGCGTTTGGCGGCCTCGGCATTGCCCCAGATCTCCAGCAGGGAGGCCTGGGTCATGTATTGCTGCACGGCGGTGAGCTCGAGGCTCAGGGCGCGACCCAGATAGCCCAGGACGCGCGGATGGGCGGCGTCCATCGGCATCACAGGCGGCGAACGGTCTCAGTGCTCTGCAGAGCGGGCTCCACTTCGGTGTGGGGGCGGGCAATGATGTGGGCAGCCACGAGGCCGTCACCCACCCGCTCGCAGGCGTCGGCACCGGCACGCACCGCGGCGTTCACGGCGCCGGTTTCCCCCCGCACCATCACGGTGACGTAGCCACCGCCCACGAATTCGCGGGCCACCATGGTGACCTCAGCGGCCTTGGTCATGGCGTCAGCCGCCTCGATCGCAGGCACCAGACCGCGGGTTTCGATCATGCCGAGGGCGATGCCGTTAACGGTGGGAGCCATGGGGGAGGTTGCGGAGGAGGACGAAGAGGCGGGGGGCCGGGTGCCACTGGAGCCCCCGGAG
>NZ_JADEWP010000171.1:0-5782 GCF_015207535.1 Cyanobium sp. LEGE 06143
CTCTATGACGGCCGCGGCCTCGGTCCGCTGCCTGCCTCGGTGCTGCCGGACCAGCTGCTGGGCCTGCAGGACGACCCCTTCCGCAGCCTCGTGTGGCGCCTCAAGAAGGAGGGGGTGATCGAGCCGGCGCCCCTGATCCCCTTCCACGAGTTCCGCTGGGGCGCCTGGCTGCGCAGCCGCTCCCTGCCCCCCTTCAGCTCGGCTCAGCTGCAGCCGGCCCTGCCCGCCGCCCGCACCCTGGCCCGTTCCGCCGCCGCCAGCCACCTGGCCGGCTGGAAGAGCGCCCTGCGGCGGCGGAGCCCCTGAGCCATGCCCCCCAGCAGCGGCATGGCCGCCTTCCTGCACGGATCGCCCCTGGCGGTGTTCGCCCTGCTGCTCAGCCTGAGCGTGCTGGTTCCGCCCCTGGCCCGCTGGCTGCGGCTGCCCGATCTGGTGGGCCTGCTGGCCGCCGGCGTGCTGATCGGCCCCCATGCTCTGGGGTGGCTGCAGACCGAGGGCCCCACCGTGGGGCTGCTCTCCGACATCGGCGTGATCTACCTGCTGTTCATCGCAGGACTGGAGATCGATCTGGCCGAATTCGCCCGCATCCGCCAGCGCTCCTTCCAGTTCGGCCTGCTCACCTTCAGCCTGCCCCTGCTGGGGCGGCCGGCCTGGCCCTGGCCTACGGCTACGCGCCCCTGAGCGAGGTGGAGGCCCAGCTGGCCCGCTGGCAGCCCGGCGCCGAGGGCCAGGCGGTCTCGGTGGCAATCAAGGTGGACATCCGGCCCGACCAGAACATCGAAACCAGCATCGAGGACGCCGCCCGCAGCCACGACCTGGTGATCCTGCGGTCCCAGCGCCGCCTGGTGGCCGGCCTGCCCATTCCCGCCGGCGGCCGCATGGGAGGGCTGATGCGACGCCTGAGCATCTCGGTACTGGTGATCAGTGATCCGCTGCACTGAAGGCGCTGCCCTGAAGGCGCTGCAGCGGGAGTGCGCGAAGCCCGGGCGCCAGGCCAATGGCGGGGCTAAAACGGAGACAGGCACCGGGCTTCACCATGACGTTTCAACACCTGCTTGCCGCCACCGATGGTTCGGAGCTGTCGCAGCGGGCCCTGCTGCAGGCCCTGGCTCTGGCCAAGGCCCTGGGGGCTCGGCTGCGCATCCTGACGGTGGAGGGGACCTTGCCGGTCTCCCTGGTGGGAGCGGGAGAACTGGTGGACACCGGCGCCATCGAGGCGCTGATGAAGGCGGCCCAGCTGCAGTCGCAGCAGATCCTGGACGCCGCCGCCGCCACGGCGGAACAGGCCGGGGTGAGCGCTGAGGTGGTGAAACGGATCAGTGCCCAGCCCTCCATGGCGATCCTGGAGGAGGCCCGCAGCCAGGCCTGCGACCTGATCGTGATGGCCTCCCACGGCCGGCGCGGGCTGCAGGGGCTGCTGCTCGGCAGCGAGACCCAGCGGGTTCTGACCCAGAGCTCCTGTCCGGTGCTGGTGGTGCGTTGAGCGGGGGTGGCAGCAGCCGCTTTGGTGGTATTAAGAGGATTCGCTGGGAGCTGGGGCGGTGAGCATGGATCCGGGCCTGGCTGCCTTCGGCTCCGGCCTGAGTGGCATCACCGTGGCGGAGCTCGGCGACAAGACCTTCTTCATGGCCCTGATCCTGGCGGTGCGGCACCCGCGCCGCTGGGTGTTTCTCGGCAGCTTCGCGGCCCTGGCGGTGGTGACCCTGCTCTCCCTCGGGGTGGGCTACGGCCTGCGGGAGCTGCTGCCGGTGCGCCTGCTGCCCTGGCTGGCGGGGGGCCTGTTCCTGGTGTTCGGCATCCGGCTGCTGCTGGAGGCCCAGGCCCTGCCGGCCGATGCCGCCCGCGGCGAGGCCCTGGAAGCCGAGCAGGCCGTGATCGCCGCCGATCGCCAGCTGCTGAGCAGCCGTCCCCTGGCCGTGATCTGGGAGGCCTTCGCCCTCGTGTTCATCGCTGAACTGGGCGACCGCACGCAGCTGGCCACGATCGTGCTGGCCACCGCCCCCGGCTTCACCTTCGCCGGACTGCTGGCCGGCACCCTGCTGGGCCACGCCCTGGTGACGGCCCTGGCTGTGGGATCAGGCCGCTGGATCGGCGACCGGGTGGATGAACGACTGCTCTACCGCCTGGGGGGCGGCCTGTTTCTGCTGTTCGCCGTGGTGGCCTTCCACCAGGCCCTGGGCTGACCCTTACGCTGCCCAGCAACCTTGCGTGAGCTGGTGGTGGTGAAGGACGAGAGCTGCAGGACCGAGGAACTGCAGGCCCTGGGCTGGTCCGCGGAGGAGCTGCGCCGCTATGAGGAGCTGTGGGAGTACCGCCAGCGCTGGGGAGCGATCAACCTCGAGCCGGAGGATCGGGCCTTCCTGCGCAAGGCCGAGGCCCTGCTGCCCAAGCGCCAGAAAGGGAAGTCGGCCCAGAAGAAGACCCTCCAGGAGAAGTCCCACTACCGCTGGCTGGCTCTGCACCGGGACGCCATGGCGGCCAGCCCGGCCGAGCAGCAGCTGGCCGAAGGGGAGATCGGTGCCTGGCGCGTGCTGCTGGAAGAGGAGCTGGCCGTGCTCGATCACTACCAACCCGTGCTCGGCCTGCCCGACACCCTCAAGGCCCGCACCCTGCAGGAGCGGCGGGAGGCCTGGATCGCAGCACTGGACGAGACAGCCTCCAGCCTCAGCTTCGACTTCCAGGCCCCGGTGGCGGAGTTGAAAGCACGGGAGAGCACCAGCTGGAAGCCCCTGCGCGGCGAGGCCAACAGCGACCAGAGCTATCCCGTGCTGACGGCCGAGGCGGCCAGGAGCTTCCGGGCCAGCATCCGTCAGGAGCTGGCCGCCGCCATCAGGGAGAGCTTTCCCTCCCTCCAGGACAGCGACAAGCCAGCCCCCCCCAGCCCCTGAGGGCTCAGGTGCGCAGCATGGCGACCACGGTGATCAGCCCGACCACACTGAGGAAGCCCACACCGAAGAGGATCGTGGCCGACCAGATCTTGCGGGCCAGGGGGCTGGGCTGATCGCGCAGCCAGGCGGGCCTGGGCACACCGGGCTGCCAGGGGCTGGAACCGGCGGAGGGCAGGCGGCGGGCATTGGTGTCGCGCCAGTAGGCCCCGTAACGGGGAGCCTGCTGGTTGAAGGGGACCTGGCCCACCGCCTTGCCGGCCAGGGTGCGGGAGCGCTGGAACGGCACCTGATCGTCGCCGAACTGGCAGAGGTACTCGTCGGACTCCAGCAGGGCATCCACAAAGGCGGGCAGCCCCTGTTCAGCGATCAGGAKCGACCAGGCGATCCGCTCCTGGTCGCCGTACACCGGCCGGCCCAGCACCCGGCCCACCACCTGCTCCACGATCTGGTAGTTGCTGTTGCAGCGGTAGAAGTCCTGGCGGAACTTCTCGGAGAGCAGCAGGCCCCGGATGAAGTCGCGCATGCGGATCTGGCCTGAGCGCAGTTGCGACTCCAGCACGGGGTCGCGGTCGCTGCGGAAGGCGTGGAAAAAGATCTGGCGGTAGGCCTGGTCGATCTGCACATCCACGCTGGCGGGATCCTGGGTCTGCGTCAGGGCGAAGGGGGCCCTCAGCGGCGACTCCTCGGTGGCCGGCATGAAGTTGGCGACCCGGGCGTTCACGGCCGTGGGCTTGACATCCAGCAGGGGCAGAGCCATGGAAGGGAGAAGAGGGCGTTGAGGGAAGGTATCCAGCTCCGTCCAAAATCTGACGCTGCCTGGGTAAAAAATCACAGAGCGTGACCTCAGTGCATGGACCTTTGTTGCCGCGGCCGAGCAGACTCTCCCCTCGCCGGCACGCAGCCCGTCTGAGACAGCCCACCATGCAGCTGAACGTGCCGCTGACCATGCCGCAGGACTTCGATCCTCAGCCCCGCTGGCATCCGCACCTGTGGCACCCCACCACCCAGGTGGCCACGGCGCCGGTGCCCCTGCGGGCCGTGGCCGGCCGTGGCGCCCTGCTGGAGCTCGATGACGGCCGCACCCTGATCGACGCCATCAGCAGCTGGTGGGTGACCCTGCACGGCCATGCCGAGGCCAGCATCGCCGCGGCCGTCAGCGCCCAGAGCCAGGCCCNTCGAGCAGGTGATCTTCGCCGACTTCAGCCATGGCCCGGCCGAGCGGCTGGCGGAGCGGCTCAGCGCCCTGACGGGGCTGGAGCGGCTCTTTTTTTCCGACAACGGCTCCACGGCGGTGGAGGTGGCCCTCAAGATCGCCTGGCAGTGGTGGCGCAACCAGGGGGCGGAGCGCCGCCAGCTGGTCGCCTTCGAGGGGGCCTACCACGGCGACACCGTGGGGGCCATGGCCGTGGGGGCCCGCTCCCTGTTCACCACCCCCTTTGATCCATGGCTGTTCTGCGTGGCCCGGGTCGACTGGCCCCACACCTGCTGGCACGACGCCAGCGTGGAGACCAGGGAACAGGCGGCCCTGGAGGCCCTGGAGCGGGCCCTGGCCGTGCCCACGGCGGCGGTGATCCTGGAGCCCCTGATCCAGGGAGCTTCCGGCATGGCGATGGTGCGGCCGGCCTTTCTGCAGGCGGTTGAGGCGAGGGTGCGGGCCAGTGGCGCCCTGCTGATCGCCGATGAGGTGATGACCGGCTTCGGCCGCAGCGGCGTCCTGTTCGCCTGCCAGCGGGCGGGCCTCCAGCCCGACCTGATGGCCCTCTCCAAGGGGCTCACCGGCGGCTTCCTGCCCATGGGGGTGACCCTGGCCAGCGAGCGGCTCTACCAGGGCTTCGTCAGCAGCGACCCGATGGCCACCTTCTTCCATGGCCACAGCTTCACCGCCAATCCCCTGGGTTGCGCGGCCGCCCTCGCCAGCCTCGACCTGCTGGAGGCCTGCCCGGAGCGCTACGGCAGCTTCGAGGCGCGCCACCGGCCCCGGCTGGAGGCCCTCAGCCGCCACCCGCTGGTGCGGCGTCCCCGCTGCCTGGGCACCGTGGCGGCCTTTGACGTGGCTGTGAACCAACCGGGCTACCTCAGCGCGGTGGGCCGCCAGATTCAGCGCCACTGCCTGGCGGAGGGGGTGTACGTGCGACCCCTCGGCAACGTGGTGTACCTCCTGCCGCCGCTCTGCCTCGACGAGGCCCAGCTGGAGCGCTGTTACAGCGCTCTGCACTCAGCTCTCGATCAGCTCTGAAACAGAGCCGACGTCCCCGTCAGCCGGGGCCCGCCACGGGGGCATTCCAGCAGCCCAGAGCCGGGATGCCCCGATACCACGAGAGCACTGAGCGTGAGGAGGTGTCCAGCAGCAGCTGGGCACCGGCCGCCGCCGGCAGATCCAGCCAGCGGGCCGCCAGCACCCGCAGCAGGTGACCGTGGGCGAACAGCACCACCGGCCCCTCGGCCGCGCGGGCCCTGGCGATCACCCGATCCGCCCGGCGGGCCACCTGGCCCGGGGATTCCCCCTCCGGGCAGCCATGCCGGAACACCAGCCAGTCCGGCGCCTCGGCGTGGATCTGGTCTGTGGTCAGCCCCTCGTAGCGGCCGTAATCCCACTCCCTCAGATCGGGGTCGATGACGGCCCGCTCCGCCAGCCCCGCCAGGGCACAGGTCTGGCGTGCCCGCTGCAGCGGGCTGCAGAGCACCAGGGCGAAGGGCCGCGCCGCCAGGGCCGGCTGCAGCTGACGCGCCTCGGCTTCGCCCCGCGCGCTGAGCGGCAGATCAGTGCGGCCGGTGTGAGACACCTGTATCCTGACAACCTCCGCTGAGCGAAAATAGCGGTGCGGTGGAACGTCCATTCCAACCACCTGAATCACGCTCGGGGTTGGCAGCAGTGCGGCACGCAGAAGCAGTCC
>NZ_JADEWP010000175.1:0-5550 GCF_015207535.1 Cyanobium sp. LEGE 06143
GCAATGGCCAGGCCCATCAGGCCCCCACCCGCAGACGGTCCTGCGCTTGGCAGGATGCCTGGGGCCTGCCGACCCCGCCTGTGAGCGCAGCCAGCGAAACACTGATCCTGGGTGGGGGCCTGATGGGCCTGGCCATTGCCCACCACCTGGCCCAGGCAGGCGGGCGCGTGAGGGTGCTCAGCCGCCGCCGCCAGGAGGCCGCCGGCTTCGTGGCGGCGGGGATGCTGGCGCCCCACGCGGAAGGCCTGGCAGGGCCCCTGCTCAGCCTGGGACAGCGCTCCCTGGCCGCCATTCCCGGTTGGGTGGCGCGGGTCGAGGCCGACGCCGGCCTGCGCTGCGGCCTGCGCCCCTGCGGCATCGTGGTGCCCTTCGCCACGGCTGCTGAGCGGGATCGCTGCCCCACGGCCGCCCAGGGGGAGGCCCTCGATCGCGCCGGCCTAGAGCGGGAGGTGGCGGGCCTCGGGCCCCGCTGGCAGGCCGGGCTGCTGTTCCCCCAGGACGGCCAGATCGACAACCGCCGCGGCCTGATGCGGGCCCTGGAGCGGGCCTGCGTGGAGCGGGGTGTGGGCTTCGAGGAGGGCGGTGAGGTGCTGGCGCTGCAGCGCGACGGTTCAGGAGCGCTGGAGGCCGTGGGCTGGCGCAGTGCCGCCGGCCGCCAGGAGCTGCTGCGCTGCAACCAGGCGGTGCTGGCCTGTGGCGCCTGGAGCGGCCGGCTGCTGCCCCAGCTGCCGATCGCCCCGGTGAAGGGGCAGATGCTCTCCCTGCAGGGGCCCCGCCAGGCGCTGCAGCGGGTGATCTTCGGGCCAGGCACCTATCTGGTGCCCCGCCAGGACGGTCTGCTGGTGGTGGGCGCCACCTCGGAACCCCGGGCGGGGTTCGCCGGCGGGCTCACCCCCGACGGCCAGCGGCAGCTGGAGGCCGGCATCGCCGCCCTGCTGCCTGAGGCCAGCCACTGGCCGCCGATGGAGCGCTGGTGGGGCTTTAGGCCCTGCACCCCCGATGAGGCGCCGATCCTGGGCCACAGCCCCATCCCCGGGCTGTGGCTGGCCACCGGCCACCACCGCAACGGCGTGCTGCTGGCCGCGATCACGGCCGAACTGGTGGGGGAGCAGCTGCTGGGGCGCTCGCTGGACGCCGCCGCCGCCGAGCTGCTCAGCCACTTCCGCTGGGACCGCTTCAGCTCTGCGGCAGGCTGCTGAGGGTGAACACGGGCAGCGCCCCCATCCCCTTCACCGCCTGCTCCCCCAGGGCCTGCACCGGCAGCACCGCCTGCACCAGCTCGGCGGTGGCAGCGTCGAACAGCAACGGCGCCCCGGCCGTGCGGGTGAGGCCCTCCATCCGGCTGGCCAGGTTCACCTTGTCGCCGATCACGGTGAACTCCATGCGCCGCGGGCTGCCGATCTGCCCCACGATCACCTCGCCTGAGGCCAGGCCGATGCCGCTGTCCAGGGGTTCCAGCCCCTCGGCGCGCCAGGCCCCATTCAGCCGCTGGAGGGCCTGGCGCATCGCCACCGCACAGCGCACGGCGGCGGTGGCCTCCGCCTCAGGGCCGCGGCCGATCGGGGAGCCGAACACGGCCATCACGGCATCGCCGATGAACTTGTCCACCGTGCCGCCATGGGCATTGATCACCTCCACCATCTCGCCGAGATAGCGGTTGAGCTGGCGCACGTGCAGCTCGATCTGGCCCCGGCCGCTGCGGGCGTTGGTGAGCTGGGTGAAGCCCTTGAGGTCGGAGAACAGCACCGTGACCGGCAGCTGCCGGCCCCGCAGGATGCCCTCCGCCTCGGCCGGGTCCGAGAGGATCTCGGCCACCACGCTGGGGGCCACGTAGCGCTCGAAGGTGCGGCGCAGCCGCCGCCGCTCACCCTCTTCCGCCAGGTAGGCCTCCCCGCCGTAGAGAACACCCAGCAGCACCAGGGCGGAGCCGGGCACCAACAGGGGCAGCCACACAGCGAAGCGATCGAAACTCACCCAGGCCAGCCCCAGCTGCAGSRCCTGGCCCAGCGCTTCGCGATTCCAGGCACGGTCACCAGCGTGGCGCCCCTGGGCAACGGCAATGTCAACGACACCTACCTGGTGGAGACCTCAGCCGCGCAGCGCTTCGTGCTGCAGCGGCTCAATACCGCCGTGTTTCGCCAGCCCGAGCTGGTGATGGCCAACATCGTGGCCCTGAACCGGCACATGGCCAGGCGGGCAGGCGCCGGGGGAGCCGGCGCTGAGCGGCAGGATCGGCCCTGGCAGCTGCCCGAGGCGATCCCGTTGCGCCAGGCGGAGCCACCAGAGCCCCAGGCCGGTGGCGGCAGCCATCACCTCACGGAGCCGAGCGGCAGCTGGCGGCTGCTGAGCTACGTGGAGGGGGCCACCACCCACGACACCGTGCTCGATCTCGCCCATGCGGCCGAGGTGGGGCGGGCCCTGGGCCGCTTCCACGCCCAGATCCACGACCTCCCCTGCAAGCAGCTGGCCGACACCCTGGAGGGGTTCCACATCACCCCGGCTTACCTGAGCCGTTACACCGCCGTGTGCCGGCAGGCCCTGGCCGAGCGGTCAGCCGCGGGGCTTGATCGGGCCGAGCAGGAGTGCGTGGCCTTCGTGGAGCAGCGCCAGGGCCAGGCTGCGGTGCTGGAGGAGGCCAAGGCCCGGGGACTGCTGCAGCTGCGGCCGATCCACGGTGACCCCAAGGTGAACAACGTGATGCTGGACGCCGGCAGCGGCCGCGCCGTGGCCCTGGTGGACCTGGACACGGTGAAGCCCGGCCTGGTGCACTACGACATCGGCGACTGCCTGCGCTCCGGCTGCAACCCCGCCGGCGAGGAGACCAGCGATCTCCAGGCGGTGGTGTTCGACCTGGAGCGCTGCGGAGCGATGCTCGGCGGCTACCTGGAGCAGGCCAGGGCCTTCCTCACACCAGCGGATTTCGATCACCTCTACGCGGCGATGCGGCTGATCAGCTTCGAGCTGGGTCTGCGCTTCTTCACCGACCACCTGGCTGGGGACCGCTATTTCAAGGTGACCCATCGGGGTCACAACCTGCAGCGGGCAAGGGTGCAGTTCCGGCTCACCGAGAGCATCGAGGCCCAGGAGGCCGAGATCCGTGCCCTGGTGGAGGCCCTGCGCTGATGGCCCGCCATCCGTTTGAGCTCGTCCCCTTCCCGGACCCAACACCTACAGACTCCACGGCCTCGGGCCCCACGACCGCGCTCACCAACCCCAAGCTGACGATCCATGGCCAGCTGAGCCTCGATCCCCGGGAGCAGGGCGGGCCCGCACTGGAGCTGCTGATCGAGCTCACCGCCCCAGCCGGTCACCCCGGCCTCGAAGCGCTGCTGATTCCAGAAGCGCAGGCCACCCCTGGCGCCCCCCGGCGCGACGGACTGTGGGAGCACACCTGCCTGGAGTGCTTCGTGGCACCGGCAGGCGAGCCCAGCTATCTGGAGTTCAACCTCTGCCCGGAAGGGGCCTGGAACGTCTACGCCCTGGAGGGCTACCGCCAGGGGCTCAAACCCGCCGCCGGCTTCGACGCACTGCCGTTCGACTGGCAGCGCAGCGCCTCAGCCCTGAGCCTCAGCCTGCGCTGCCAGCTGCCCGAGGCCTGGGCCGCGGCCACGGCCTTCGACTGGCAGGTGAGCGCCGTGCTGGAGCAGCGTGGTGGCCGGCTCAGCTACTGGGCCCTGCGCCATCCCGCCGGCGCCGCCGACTTCCACGCCAGGCCGCAGTGGACCCAGGCGAGCCCCCTCTGAGATGACCCACGCCGCAGCTGGCCAAGGCCTGAGCGGCCGCTTCGGGATCGTGGTGGTGCACCGCTCCGCCAGTGCCTATCTGGCGGTGTGCCTGCAGCAGGCGCGGCGCTGCAACCCCGGCGTGCCGATCGTGCTGGCGGGCGATGCCAGCAACGAGGCCCTGGCGGTGGATCGCTTTGTGGCCATCGACGCCCTGCCCCGCTCCGACGCGCATCGCCGCTTTCTGCAGGACTACCGCCACCACAGCCCCTCCCAGAGCCTCGAGTGGGAGCGCTTCTGCATTGAGCGCTGGTTCGTGCTGCTGGCCGTGATGGAACGGGAAGGGCTCGACCAGGTGCTGGCCCTCGATTCGGATGTGCTGCTGTTCTGCGATGCCCGGCAGGAGGCCCTGCGCTGCAGCCGCTATGCCGTGGCCCTCAGCCACTGGGATGAGCAGCGGGCCCTGCCCCACTGCACCTACATCCAGGCCCGCGCCGCCCTGGAGGAGTTCTGCCGTGAGGTGAGCCGCACCTACGCCAGCGGCAGCCACCTGGCCGAGCTGATGGCGCGCAACAGCAAACAGCATGGCCGCCACTGGATCTCCGACATGTCGCTGTGGCGGGCCTGGTGCCGCAGCACCGGCCACGCCGTGCTGATCCGCGAGCGCCTGCCGGCGGATGACGCGCTCTACGACAGCTGCATCGAGCACGTGCGCGGCTTTGAGGCGGTGAGGCCGCTGCCGCTGCTGGTGCGCCCCTGGAAGCGGCTGGTGTTCGAGCAGGGCCAGGCCTATGGGTTCCGCAGGGCCAATGGCCAGCGGGTGCGGCTGCTCTGCGTGCACTACCACGGCCGCTTCAAGGTGCTGATGGCACGCCATGCCCGGGGGCAGCGCGATGGGCTGCTGGCGGGCCTGCTGCTGCTGCGCCTCAAGCTGGCCGACCTGCCCCGGAAGCTGGCGCGCCTGCTGGGCAGCCGCCTGCGGCGGCCGCCAGCGCTCAGGAGGGATCGCTCCGCACCTGCTCCCTGATCAGCGCCACCGAGGCCTCCACGGCCTGGCGCGAGAGCACCAGCATCCGCGCCTGGCTGGCGGCGATCGCCTCAAGAGGACAGGCCTCGATGCAGCCCTGCAGCAGCGCCAGCAGGCTGTCGGACGTGAGATCTTCGGCTGCAAACAGCAGCGGCCAGCTGATGCGGCCCAGCACCTCGGTGAGCTTGCCTCCTGCGGCGATCTGGTCCACGGCGATCACCGGCACGCCAGCCGCCAGGCCCAGCAGGGAGCCGTGCAGGCGGGTGGTGAGCACCAGGTCCACCGCCGCAAACTGGGCCTCGATGCGCTCCCGTGGATTGGTGGCCGAGAGCACGGTGTCGATCGGCTGCACCAGCCCCGGCTGGCGCTCCAGCACCTCGGTGAACAGCGCCTCCACGGCCGCAGAGCGATCGCGGCCGAGGCCGTAATCCTTCTGGCGACCGCGCAGACAGAGGCCGATGCGGGCCTCGGCCAGGCTGGCGGGCCGGGAGCGCTCCAGGGGAGGCTCGCAGTGGCTGATGGCCAGATCGAAGCGGCCAGGGTTGACGCCCTCTCCTGCGCCTGGGCTGCCAGGGGCCGCCGCGCCGTCGCGGGCCACCACGCCATCGAGTTGGCGGTTGAGGGCCTGCTGGCTCTGCAGCAGCGACACGCCGGCGGCCAGCTTGCACGTGTGACCACTGGCCGCCAGCAGGCGCCGCATGCGCTTGGTCTGCACCAGGGGGCCGCAGACGAACACCAGGGTGCTGAGCTGGGGAGCCAGGGCCGAGGGATCCGGGGTGGGTCGATGGGCCGGGCCCGCAT
>NZ_JADEWP010000178.1:0-5407 GCF_015207535.1 Cyanobium sp. LEGE 06143
GCCCCAGACCCCTGAACCCGGCAGTGCGCCAGGGCCAGGCGGGATCTGATCCCAGCCGCCGGCCTGAGGCTAGGGTCGCCAGCCTTCCTCCAGCGCCATCCTTGCCCGTCGAGCCAGCCACCAGCAGTCCGTCCCTGCAGCTGGTGGTGGGGCTGGGGAACCCCGGCTCCCGCTACGCAGAAACCCGTCACAACGTGGGTTTCATGGCCCTGGAACGTCTGGCCGCGGCAACGGGTGTGACCTTCCGCCACCAGGGCAAACTCCATGGTCTGCTGGCGGATCTGGGCCAGGGGGATCGCCGCCTGCGACTGCTGATGCCCCAGACCTTCATGAACGAGAGCGGCCGCTCCATTCGGGCCGCCCTCGGCTGGTTCTCCCTGGAGCCCGCCCAGCTGCTCGTGCTCGTGGATGACATGGACCTGCCCCTGGGCCGGTTGCGCCTGCGCGCCAGCGGCAGCGCCGGTGGCCACAACGGCCTGCGCAGCACCATCAGCCACCTCGGCAGTCAGGACTTTCCGCGCCTGCGCATCGGCATCGGTGCTCCGGCTGACACGCCAGCCGAGCGTCGGGCCCGCACTCTGGGTCATGTGCTCGGGCGCTTCTCTCCTGCAGAGCAGCCCTGCCTTGAGGACGTGCTCAGCGAGGTGGAGGCGGGCATCGGCCTGATCCAGCGCCTGGGGCTGGAACGGGCTGGTAATCGTTTGAACAGTTTTCAGCCCCAGCACCCCCCAGCCTGAGCGGATGGCCTCTCTGCCCCTCACCACGGCCCAGTTGCGGGTGCTGCACCAGAGCTTCAGCCATCGACGGCTGGAGGGGGAGGTGAGCGCCGGTGGCTTCCACTGGACCTTCAGCTGGGCCTTCGACCGGGGTGAACTGCAGGTGGAGCCATCCCTGGGCCGGGCGCTGATCCAGGACGCCCTGCTGCGCTTCCTGCTCAAGGCCGACTACCAGCTCGAACCCGGCGGCGATTACGCCTTCACCGTGCGCGCTCGCTTCTAGGCGGGCCAGTGGCGCAGCAGCGGCACGTCATCCCGGCTGAGCGGGCGCCCGAGCCAGCGCTCCAGCAGCAACTGGGCCACCACGTCGTCCAGATCCCGGGGGGGCAGGCGCAGTCCCGGGGGCAGCAGCCGGCGCCAGCTGCCGGCCCCCTCCAGTTCCCAGAAGCGGCTGCGGGCCGCCAGGGTGGTGCCCCGCTCATCCACGGGATGGGGATCGAGCCCGCAGCCCTGCAACTGGGCGGGCCAGGGGCCACTGCCGGTGCCGTTGCCGAGCACCACCTGGGTGAGGCCTTGCTGGGATTGCCAGTGCCGCAGCAGGGCCAACGCCTCCGCCGGCGCCAGAATCGCGGCCTGCACCAGCACCGACGCCCTGGAATCGGCCAGCACCAGCCCGCACTTGCTGCGCCCGGGATCGAGCCCCGCCAGCAGCGACGCCCCCCTCACGGGCGGCCGGCCCCCCTGTTGCCCGAAATCCTCAGTTCCACGGAGATCGGGTCGGGGGTGTCGGCGTCGCGCAGCGCCACCGCCTCGAGTTGCACCACCGCGTCGCTTGGGCGCTCCGCCAGCCGTTGGGTGAGCTGGTTGAAGCTGGCGGCATCGAACTGCAGCCCATCCTCCATCGTGCCCTGGCGCTGGGCCTGGGCATAGGCAGCCGCCAGCAGCAGGTTGAGCCGGCGGGCCAGCTGGTCGGGGCTGCGCAGGCCGGCCTCGATCGTGGTGCGGGCCATCACCTCACCGGCGGCCACCACCCGCCGATTCGGACGCAGGTCGGGGAAGGCCAGCACCTGTCTCTCGCCGCGCAGCACGTTGGCGGCCGAGAGGATGCTCACCACCCAGGTGCCGGGTCGAGCCAGCAGCCCCTCCAGACGGCTGATGTCGTTGCTGGGCACCAGCAGGATCTGCCGATCGACCGCCTCCCCCGGCAGCACGCGCCTGAAGGCGTTGAGGTTGGCCTGTTGCAGCAACGCCGTGATCACCTCCCGGGCCTGGCCGGGGTTCTCCAGCTTCACCTTGGCGCTGGCCAGGGACTGGCCGGTGGTGATCACCACGTCGCCGCGCCGCAGGGCGATCAGGTTGTTTTCGAGCTCACGCAGCTCCTGGGCCCCTGCTGCGATCCGCTCCCGCACTGCGGCCAGTTCAGCCTCGGTGCGCTGGATTTCAGCGTCCCGGCCCCGCACCACCTCGCTGAGGCGAGCGCGTTGACCCTCCAGGCTCCGGTTCTGTTGTTCAAGCGCCACCTTGTCGCGCTCCAGCCTGGCCCGCTGGGCCTGCAGGGGGGCCAACTCCTTGCGCAGGGCGGCGCTCCGCCGCTCGGCCTGGGCCAGCTCCTGCTGCACCTTGCGCTGGCCGGCCTGAGCCCGGGCCACCTCCGCCTGGCTGGTGCTGAGGCGCTGGCGACTGGCCTCGAGCTGGCTGCGGGTGCCACTGAGCCGCTCCTCCAGCTGGTCGAGCTCGAACAGTCCCGTGCGCAGGCGCTCACTCACCAGCAGCATCAGCCCGAGGGACATGGCACTGATCAGGCTGCCTGTCAGCACCGTGATCAGTACGGCGGTGCGCCGCGGCCGCAGCTTGAACAGACTCAGCCTGGCCTTGCCGACCCGGCTGCCCAGGCGGTCGCCCAGGGCGGAGAGCACGCCGCCGAGAACCAGCAGCGCCAGGATCAGCAGCCAGCCCGACACAGGTGTCCTCGTATGGAGCCAGTATCCCGCCTTGGCCGCTGGGCTTCAGGCCGATGTCAGCTGAAGCGCTTGGCCAGGGCGATCGGATCGAACACGGTGATCTTCTTGCGGTCGATCTGAACCAGCCCTTCGTTGCGCAGGTCTCCCAACAGGCGGGTGATCGTCACCCGGGTGGAGCCAATGGCCTCGGCGATGGCCTGGTGGGAGAGACGCAGGTCGATGGTGATGCCCTCCGAACCCGGCACGCCGAAGTCGCGGCAGAGCACCAGCAGAAAGCTCACGAGCCGCGAACTCATGTCGCGGTGCGTGAGGGTCTCGATCATGGTTTCGGTCTGCAGGATCCGTGAGGAGAGCCCCTGCAGCAGCAGCAGGCCCACGCTGGCGTCCTGTTCGATCGCCTTGCGCACAGAGGTGGCCGGTGCGCTCAGAAGCTCCACGCGGGTGAAGGCGATCGCGTGGTAGAAGCGGTCTGAGCGCTGGCCAGTGAGCAGGGAGAGCACCCCGAACAGGCTGTTTTCCCGCAGCAGCGCCACGGTGATCTCCTCTCCGGATTCGTACACCCGCGAGAGGCGAACGGCTCCGCGCCGCAGCAGGTAGACCCGCTCGGCCGGATCCCCCGGGAAGAAGATCGTCTTGCTGCGCTCGATCGCCTCGACGCTGCTGCCTCCCAGGGCCCGGATCACCTCCAGCAGGGTCTGGTTGCCCTGGCCGGCGGCCCCCATGCCGCCCACCACCCCTGGTGCACCGCTGCTGGGTGTGTTGGCCGTACGGCTGAACCCGCGTGTGGCGCCAACCATGGCTGGGTCAGGCATATGGGCGGACCCTATAGATGCGATGGGGCCCCCCATGTAGCAACAGGCACCTTTTGGGGGCCGGTGAGTCCGGGCGCACCGGCGTGCGTGTGGGTGGACCCACCACAGGTGGTGGTTGTGCCCAGCGCTACGCCACGCGACCGCTACATTCAGTCCTGCGTCGCTGCAGGGTCCATGGCCGCCAGTCTCTCGAGCAGCCCCGGTTCCGGAGTCCGGCTCGAGGTGGTGGGTTCCGCGCCTGCCGAGGCCGCTGTGCACACGGCCCATCGGCCCGTGGCCCCTGTGGCTCTGCCTGCGGCGGCCCTTCCGGCGACCGTGCGTCCGCTGCGCCGGCTGGCCCAGCCGGAGGGCATGCTCCAGGTCCACACCGCCCCGTTCCGGGGCAGTGTGGCGGSKGWGNTCAGCNTGNCYCWRSGSWGSGSTGGNNCMKSGGCNWGCCGSSWGCYSSTGRSTCWGCGGCCGCCTCCAGTGGCTGCGGCCGGCCGTGGCCACCTGCCTGGCCGAACCGGCTCCAACCCATGGCGGCGAGATCCTGGAGGCAGTGCAGGAGGTCTGGGCCTTCAGTCGCCAGCAGCTGCTCCACGGCAGCGTCGACCTGATGGTTCTCGATGAACTCGGCCTCGCCGTGGAGCTGGGCTACCTGCCCCTCCAGGAGGTGCTCACCACCCTGGAGCAGCGCCCCCCCCACCTGGATGTCATTCTGACCGGACCCTCCATGGCACCTGAGCTGATGGCCCTGGCTGACCAGGTCACCCAGCTCCGCCGCGGCTGTTAGGCCGGCCTCCGATGCTCAAGAACGACCGTTGGATCAAGCAGCAGGCGTCCGGCGGCATGCTGGAGCCCTTCCAGGGCACGCTGGTCCGCCACCTCGACCCCGCTCAGGCCAGCAGTCCGGTGCTCAGCTTCGGCTGCTCCTCCTACGGCTACGACCTGCGCCTCTCGCCCCAGGAATTCCTCATCTTCCGCCATGTGCCCGGAACGGTGATGAACCCCAAGCGCTTCAATCCTGCCAACCTGGAGCCCGCATCCCTGCACGAAGATGCGGATGGGCGGTATTTCATCCTGCCCGCCCATTCCTATGGCCTCGGGGTGGCTCTTGAGCACCTCAGGGTGCCGCCCAACATCACGGTGATCTGCCTGGGCAAGAGCACCTACGCCCGCCTGGGCATCATCGTCAACACCACTCCCGCCGAGGCCAGCTGGGAGGGCCACCTCACCCTGGAGTTCAGCAATTCCTCAGGGGCTGACTGCCGTATCTATGCCGATGAAGGCATCTGTCAGCTGCTCTTCTTTGAGGGTGATCCCTGTGAGACAACCTACGGCGACCGGGCAGGAAAGTATCAACACCAACCTGAACGCGTGACCCTGGCCAGGGTGTGAACCCCTCTTGGGGCCTCACTCAGGGGGCCAGTCTGGCCTTGTGCAGGCGGCTGAGCTCGTACCACTCGGCAACCTGAGGGGCCCACAACTGCAGGTGAGGCCAGATCAGATCGCAGAGGGCGCGGATCTCTTGCTGGGCATCGCGTTTGGCCCGCAGATCAAGGAAGTGCAGCAGCGCCCTCAGGGTGAAACTCACCACGAAGTGCTGGCGGTAGTCGAAGGGCAGGATGCCGCGGGCATGCTCCTCGGCAAAGCCGGCCGCCAGCAGCTCGGCGTAGCGCTCGGCAGCCCGGCGGCAGAGGTCCAGGTCGATGGCCCGCTGTTCGGCGCTGTAGGCATATTTTTTGCCCTGACGGTCGCTGTAGTTGCCGAGCGGGCGCAGGTAGAACACCTCTTCCAGGTCGAGCTCGCCGCTGGCGGCCTTGGTGATGCGATCGCCCGTGTAGCGCATCGACTGCACATCAAAACTCACCCCCACCCGGTGGGTGCGTGCCTGCTGCATCACCGAGTGGGGAAACCAGCCCACGTTGAGCACGAT